>JAIXVM010000268.1 GCA_027482995.1 Hyphomonadaceae bacterium
CGTCCGCGCGCAATCACCTCATCAACACAGGCCGCATGCGTCTCCGGCTTCGCCCGCAGGCAGATGTCCGTCCGTGCGTTGATCCAGAACCCCGGCAACACGCCCTCCGCCGCGTCCCGCGCCGCCGCCAGCCGCGCCGCAGCGGCCTCGACGGGCCGGATCCCCTCGCCGTCCCCGGCCGGGTATCCGTCCTCGAGGTTCAGGCCCACCGCGCCCGCCGCAATCAGGCGCTGCACATTCTCCCGGATCCCCTCGGGCGAGGCCGAATAGCCCGCCTCGAAATCCACCGACACAGGCAGGTCAACCGACGCCGCAATCCGCGCCGCCTGCGCCAGCACCAGATCCAGCGGCACCGCCTCGCCATCCCCGAATCCCAGCGCCCCGCCGACCGACGCACTCCCCGTCGCCAGCGCGCTTGCCCCCGCCGCCGCCACCGCCCGCGCCGACCCCGCATCCCAGATGTTCACCAGCACAAGCGGCGACGGGCCCGCGTGCAGCAATCGGAACAACTCAAGTTTCTTGGTCTGGGAAGGCATAAGGAAGCTCCTGTCGTTTGCTCTGCGCGCCTCATGTCAGTCCGGCGGCCAATCGGCGACCCGAATCTTGCGCGTCACCTGGCACAAATGTGCCGGTCGTCGCGCACAAAACAGGCCGCGAACGGCAGGACCTGAGGAGGTCCCGCGTCATGAATTCTTGATTTGCCTCGTCCCGAAATGACCGGTTACCCAATCAGAAGGTGGAGGGCATGCGTTGAAGATCGTCACATTGATCCTGCTCTGGCTATTGAGTCTTGGAGCACTCGCCGTCGCACTTGCGCTCTTCGCATCCTCATACTTCGCGCAAGGACAGTCGGTGGCTGCGTTTGCGCGAACGGAGTGGATCTGGTTTTCGGTCATCTTGGTGGCTGGGGGACTCTGCGCATTGGTGTTTGCCCTCGCAGCGAACCCTGTTTCTTCGCAGGTCATCGGTCCCTTCAAGTCGAACCGGGCGCGTTGGACGACCAGCATCGGCGCGATCGTCGGCGGGGCAGCTGCGCTGGGCGGAATCTTTCTGGTGGGACAACATGCGCTCAATACATCTTCGAAGAACCGCGCTGAGGTCGAAGAGCTCGCTCGCCAAACGGCCGAGCGGCTTCTTATGGAAGAAGAGGCCGCAAATTACATCTCTGTGCTTCCGGCCACCGTCTGGACCGGCGCAGACACGCTCGAAAGGCTGTTCATGTCGCGCAGTCCGATCGCTCCGCCCGGCGACGGCTCGATGTCTGAAGACGCGGTCCTGAACATGATGTTCGGCGAAACGACGTCGTTGTGCTTGCCGGTCCCATGGGTGGGAGGGGTTGATGAATCCGGCACAGAAGCAGGCGCCAAGATCGGGCGCCTCCAGCAAGCAGTCGAGGCGAGCGAAGACCCAAAAGTGCGCTTGGCCTTCTCGGAAGCCTTGCGTCTTTGCGATCGAATGAATGTTGCTGACCCCGAGCGCAGCGCGACCATAATGCGCGAGCTGGCCGGCGCTGGGGATCCGCTGGCACAGGCATTGATGGGACAGCGGCTTCGTGACGGCATCGGCGTCGAAGCGAACCCAGCCGAGGCCGTGCGACTGTTCAATCTCAGTGCAGACGCGGGAAATCCACTGGGTCAGCTACTCCTTGGCGGTGCACATCGTGATGGTATCGGGGGGCTTGCTCCGTCAGCTGACGAGGCAGCGCGCCTCTTCTCTGCAGCCGCCGAGCAGGGACAAGTCGACGCCCTGTTGTTGCTCGCGGACGCGCACGCCTCGGGCAACGGCGCCGCGCGCGACCTCGACGAATCGGCACGCTTGTACCTGCAGGCTTGCGCCTCTCTTGGGCAATCCTCATGCGAGACGCTTAGCGATCAATTGTATGACGGAGACGGACGCACCAAAAACCCGGTGGCACTCCGCGCGATATCGCAGAAGCTGTGCGACGATGATGCAGGCCTTTTCGCCGCGCATTGCCATGATGCTGGATTGATGCAGACCGATGGTGAGGGCGGTCCACGCGATCTGCCCAAGGCGCGGCAAAGCTACACACTCGGTTGCGAAAACGGCTTTGCGGGCTCCTGCACAAACCTCGCGCTGATGCTGCAAGACGGAAGTGGTGGCCCCGTCGATTACGCCAAGTCTCGCTCGCTGCTGGAAGCGGGTTGCCAAAACGCACGAGGCATTGACTGCCACAACATCGGCGTAACTTACGAACACGGCTTCGGCGTTACAGTTAACCGCGATCGTGCATCGGAGTACTATCGGAAGGCTTGCGAGCTTGGTTACGATTCCGCTTGTGACTGATCGCGAGAAGCGCTTCGCGACTCATAGGTCGGATAGAGGCCAAAGGCCGAAATCCGACTCCCCCAAACACCGCAACCCAAAATGTCGGATTTCGCTCCGCTCTATCCGTCCTACATCCGCTCCGGCACGGTAATGCCCAAGAGGTCCAGCCCCGTCTCCAGTTGGTGCCGCACGGCGTCCGCCAGCGCGAGCCGGCTCGCGCGCTTCGCGGCGTCCGGCTCCGACGCAATCGGCAGCGCGCCGTAAAACGCGCTGAACGCCTGCGCGAGGCTGTAGAGATGCTCGCACAGGATATGCGGCATCCGCTTCTCCCGCGCGCCCAGCAGCGCCGCGCCGAACCCGTCGAGCTGCAGCACCAGCGCGCGCTCCGCATCCTCGGTCACGGCTACTGCGCCCGGCTGGTGCCCCGCTTCCGCCGCCTTGCGCAGCACCGACTTCACCCGAACCGCCGCATACAGAAGATACGGGCCCGTCTTGCCCTCAAAGCTCGTGAACCGGTCGAGATCGAACACATAGTTCGTGATCCGCGTATTCATCAGGTCCGAGAAACGCAGCGCCGCGACCGCCACCTTGCGCGCCACATCTGCGCGCTCGCCTGGCCCCATGTCCTCCGGCAGCTTGCCCGCTGCGTCGATCTTCTTCGTCGCCTCGGCGACCGCCATCTCCTGCAGGTCCGCCAGCCGCAGCACGCCGCCTTCGCGAGTCTTGAAGGGCTTTCCGTCCGTGCCGTTCACCGTGCCGAAGCCGATATGTTCCAGCCGGCTCTCGTCGATGAGCCCCAATAGCCCCGCTGCCCGGTACACCTGCTCGAAATGAAGCGCCTGGCGCTGGTCCACCACATACAGCATCCGCTCCGGCTTGGGGCTGAGCGCCGTCATCCGGTCTTCGATCGTCGCCAGGTCCGTCGTGTGATAGCCCGTCCCGCCGCGGCTGTTGACCAGCATCACGGGCGGCATTTCCTTCTTGTCGCTTTCCTTCGCCACATGGACGATCCACGCCCCGTCGCTCTCTTCGGCAAGGCCCGCCGCCTTGAACCGCTCGACGAGGCCCGGGATCAGGTGATCGACATCGCTCTCGCCCTTCCACAGGTCGAACGACACGTTCAGGAACCCGTAATCCGCCTTCAGCGCCTCGACCGACACGTCGATGAAATGCCTGAGCAGCGCCCGGTACCCCGCCCGCCCCGCCTGCATCTCGGCGACCGCCTTCTGCGAGCGCTCGTTGCGCGCCTCATCCGCCTTCGCCTTGATCGAGGCCTGCGGATAAAGCCGCCCCAGATCTTCGATCGTCACCGGTGACTGCGCCGGATACGGCCCCGTATACCCCGCATCGAAATAGATCAGCCCCGGCTGCTCGTCCTCAAGCTCGGTCACGAGGTGGCCCATCTGCAGCCCCCAGTCACCGAGGTGCACGTCCGAGATCACCGTATCGCCGAGAAACTTGAGCAGCCGCTGCAGCGTATCGCCGATCACCGCCGAGCGCAGGTGCCCGACATGCATGGGCTTCGCGACGTTCGGCCCGCCGAAATCCAGCGTGATGCGTTCCGGCGCGGCGGCCTTCTCCCCGCCCGCCATCGCGTCCCCGCGCACCGCTTCCGCCCGCGCGGACAGCGCCGCGTCGGAAACCCGCAAGTTGATGAACCCCGGCCCCGCCACCTCGGCCGACAGCACCAGCGCATGCGCCTTCAGCTTCGCCGCAATCTCCCCGGCAATCTCGCGCGGATTGCGCCCGGCCGCCTTCGCCGCCGCCATCGCGCCATTGCACTGGAAATCCGCCAGCTCCGGCTTGTCCGACCGGCGCACCTCGCCGAACCGCGCCTCCAGCCCCATGGCTTCGAACGCGGCCCCTGCAGCGGCCGACAGCTCCTTCGCCAGGCTCGCCATGGATTATTCCGAAGCCGCGTCCAGGCGGAAGCGCTTGCCCGCGCGGTTATATTCCAGCTGCTCCGCCGTCAGCTCGAAGCCGACCACGACCTCGAAGTTCACGCCCGAGATGGACTCGTCGGCCCGCGGGATCGAGATCTGGTTCACCAGCTCCGTCTTGGCGGTCACCGTCTTGCGGCCAAACTCGGCCTCCGTGGTGAAGCTCTCCTTCGCCAGCACCTTGCCGTTGCGGCGCGTCACCGCCACGAAATACGGGTAATCATGGCTGCCGCCGCCGGCTTTCGGACCTTTGCCGAAGGCAAAGTCGATCTCGACCTCGGCCACCAGCGGCGCCTCGCCCGTATACCGGCAATACAGGCGCACATCGGTGATCTCGCCGGTGAACGCGAGGTCCGGATAGAGCCGGCCCTCGCCATCGGCGAATTTCACATAGCGCGAGGCGTCATACACCGACCCCACCACCGGGCACGGGCCTGAGTTCGGCGTCGAGTTGAGCCGGTCGGCGATCTGCCCGCCGGTCGAGCACCCCGCGAGGGCCACAGCGAGGAAAACAGGGGCAAATTTCAGCATGCGTCCGCGTGTCCGTATTGGCCTTATGAAAGGCGTGGCCATCTGATAGCCTATGCGTGTTAAAGGCCTTGGCGCCCGCACGCAACTTGTCAGGCGCAGGAGATTTGGAACCGTAATGACCGCCAAACGCCCCCTCACCCTCCGTCTCGCCGCCCCGCGCGGCTTCTGCGCCGGGGTCGACCGCGCCATCCAGATCGTCGAGGAGTCCCTCACCAAATGGGGCGCCCCCGTCTATGTGCGCCACGAGATCGTCCACAACCGCCACGTCGTGGAGCGCCTGGAAGCCCTCGGCGCCGTCTTCGTGGAGGAGCTGGACGAGTGCCCGGACGACCGCCCGGTCATCTTCTCGGCCCACGGCGTGCCCAAATCCGTCCCCGCCGAGGCCTCCCGTCGCAACATGATCTACCTCGACGCCACCTGCCCCCTCGTCTCCAAGGTCCATATCGAGGCCGAGCGCCACTACGCCAACCAGCGCGAGATCGTCCTCATCGGCCATGACGGCCACCCCGAAGTGATCGGCACGATGGGCCAGCTCCCCGAAGGCTCGGTCACCCTGATCGAAACCGTGGACGACGCCCTCGCCTACCAGCCGAAGAACCCCGCCAACCTCGCCTTCCTCACCCAGACCACCCTCAGCGTGGACGACACCGCCGAAATCGTCGCCGCCCTGCAGGCGCGCTTCCCCGGCATTTCGACGCCGCACAAGGAAGACATCTGCTACGCCACCACCAACCGCCAGGAAGCCGTCAAGGTCCTCGCCCCCGGCGCGGGCCTCGTGCTGGTGATCGGTGCACGGACGAGTTCAAACTCCGTCCGCCTCGTCGAGGTCGCCCTGCGCGCCGGCGCCGCCGACGCCCGCCTGATCGCCAGCGTGGACGATATCGACTGGGACTGGTTCGATGGCGTTTCCGTCTTCGGCCTCACCGCCGGCGCCAGCGCCCCGGAAGACCTCGTGCAAGCCGTCATCGACGCCTGCAAGGCCCGCTTCGACGTAACAATGGAAACCATCAAGACCGCCGACGAAACCGTGACGTTCAAACTGCCGCGGGTGCTCGCCTCGTAGGGCGGGATGAAATCCCGCCACTGCGGCGTCGGGATGCCGGCGGGATAAATCCCGCCCTACAATGTGATCGGATAATCCGTGTAGGGTGGATTGAGCGCAGCGATACCCACCATCCGCACCTGAGCTCAGCGCTTCGGCCATTCCCAGCGCGGCGCATCAATGCCGGGAATGATCGTCTCGCCCAATTCCTTGCAAAGTTCCAGCTTCTGCGCGCCCGCTTCGGTGAGCGCGTTAACCAGCGGTGCGGCGTGCGAGACAACGATCATCTGGCAGTGCTGGCTCGCTCTGAGGATCAGATGTGCGAGTGGCTTCAGCAAATCCTGATGCAGGCTCGTCTCGGGTTCGTTCAGCACCATCAGCGGTGGCGGCCGCGGTGTCAGCAAGGCGGCCGCGAGCAGAAGGTATCTCAGCGTGCCATCCGACAGCTCGGTCGCACGCAAAGACCGAAGCAATCCGTGCTGATGCATTTCGACCTCGAAGAATCCGTCCTCGTTCGCGCGTACCTCGATCGATCCGCCGGGGAAGGCCTCCCCGATCGCGGCATCGAAATCTTCCCGGTCGCCGATTTCGAAGATTGTCTGAATGGCGGCGGCAAGGTCGGTCCCGTCATTCGAGAGAACAGGCGTGCGCGTGCCAAGTTGGGGCCAGCGCGCCGGCGCCTCTTTGTCCGTACGGAAATGATCATAGAACCGCCAGGCGCGCATGCGCTCGCGCAGCTCGATCAGCTCTGGAGCGGTCTGCTTGTTGGCCGCGAAGCTCATCAGCGTCTCGTAAGCGGCAAGGTCGCTCTGCACCACTTCCATCTGGCGTCCTTGCCGCAGGCGCACAGCAGGCCCATTCCGGGCTGCGAGCAGCGCGGCCGGTCGCAGCACTTCGCCATACCAGACCGCCTCAGCCTTTATTTCCGGATCGCGCGCGAACGCCGTCTCCGTTGATGTCGGCAAACCGAGATCAATCGCATAACCGAAATCTTCGCTCGCAAAGCCGAGCTTGAGGCTGACACGCTCCTTTCGAACCGTTCCCTGCACGGGATAGTCGCCTTGCTTGACCGCCCGACCGAACGCCTCCGGTCCGGCCCACAGCGTAGAATTAAGCCCGCCTTCGGTCGCAAGCGCGGTCGCTACTCGCCCCTGCGCCACAGAGCCGAGGAGCTGAATCGCACGATAGAGGCTGGATTTGCCGCTACCGTTCCCGCCGGTCACGACATTCAACCGATCCAGCGGCAAAACCACGTCACGCAAGGATCGGTATCCGTGGATGGCTATGCTGAGAAGCATCGGGTTCCGCTCCAGTCCATGTTTGCACTGGCGTTATCCTTAAACTCCTAAGGGAAGGCGAAACAACTCAGCAAATTTAGGGTGCACAAGGGCCAACAGCCGCAATGCACCGTCGTCGCTAAAATGCAGCGCCGCTAACCCCTCTCCCGCCGCGCGGGAGAGGAGGGGCCCGCCGCCGCAGGCGGTGGGAGGTGAGGGCCCTGCCGCACGCGAAGCGCCCGGACCGCGTCTTCGATCTGGTCGAGCGTGCCTTCAAGACTGAGGCGCTTCGCACCTCGTAGGGCGGATAGAGCAAAGCGAAATCCGCCATCCCCAATCACAGGGCGCAAGTGCGTCGGATTTCGGCCTGCGGCCTCTATCCGACCTACAAACTCAAAACAAACGTAGGGTGGGTTGAGCGCAGCGATACCCACCATCCGTGCTCGTATCCGCAATGTCGCCGGTGGGTATCGCTTCGCTCAACCCACCCTACGGGGCCGCATCCCCCCCTCCGTCACCTTCGGTGCCACCTCCCCCGTAAACGGGGGAGGATGAGGGCGCGTCCGGATGCCACCTTATCCTCCCCCGCGAAGCGGGGGAGGTGGCAGACGGCGAAGCCGGCTGACGGAGGGGGCCGACGCAGGGCAAAACCATCGCACTCGCGCGCCCTTATCCCTCACGTTTCCCGCCGCGCGCCCGCGCAAGGCCTTGAAAACAAACGCCCCGAAAGATAACTCGCCCGCGCGAATCCGGCAGGGTTCCGGGCCGGGTTAGTCTCCGTGCCCATGAGCGCGATGCGTCCCCTTCCCGAGTTCTGGTATCCGGTCGCCCGGATCCTCCTTATACTGAAGGCCTTGCTGGCGGCCACGGACCCCGCCGCGTTCGCGTCCGTCGCCGCCCACGCCCACCGCCAGCTCGCCTTTGCCGGCGCCTTCGTGCGCCGCTACCTCCTCGCCCTCGCGCGCAGCCTCGACCTGCCCCCGCTCCCCGCACGCGCCCCAGCCGCGCCCAGAGCCGCCGCGCCGGTCGCCGTCCCGCCCCGCCGCCGCGCCGCCCGCCCCTTTCCCCTTTCCGAGCCGCCGCGCGCCCCGCGCCCGCCGCGCGCCCGGCCGGACGGGCCCGCCAATCCGCAGGTCGACTGGGCCCTCGCCCTGCACCGCGCCGAAATCCTCCTCGCCGCGCTGCGCCGCCCGCTGCCCCTCGCGCGCCGCCTCGCCCGCCGCCTCGCGCGCGGCCGCGCCCCCAGCTTGCGAGACCTCCCTGTCCCCTGGCACGTCCTGCGCGCCTTTCCCCCGGCTCTGGACTCTCTCCTCACCCGTCTGGACTGTCTCGCCCGCCCGGACCACTGGTCCGGCCTCGATCCGGACACCGGCTGACGTGCTTCTGCGCGGCGCCAATTGCTGATACCTTCAACCCTCGATCACGGGGGACTTCACCTATGCTGACAGAAGCCAAAGCCATCGCCTTCGTCCTGACGCCGGACCACAAGCGCGCCGCCGCCTGGTACCGGGACGTGCTGGGCCTCACCTGGCAGGGCGAAGACCCGTTCGCCGCCACTTTCGATCTCGCCGGCACGCGGATGCGCCTCACCACCGTCCCCGGCTTCACGCCCGGCGCCCACACCGTCATCGGCTGGGCCGTGCCGGACATCCGCGCCGCAATGGCCGCCCTGAAAGCCAAGGGCGTCGAGTTCCTGATCTATCCGGGCTTCGGCCAGGACGCAGACGGCGTCTGGTCCGCCCCGGACCGGGACGTGAAAATCTGCTGGTTCAACGATCCGGACGGCAACAACCTCAGCCTGACCGAAATGCCCTAGCCCTTACGCGGCTTTCGCGCGCCAGGCCTTGTAGCGTTTCGTCAGGCCCTGCGTATTCATCTGGTCACGGATGAGGCTGACGAGCGGTGACTGGTTCGTCTTCGCTTTCTTGCCTTCGGCCAGCCGCGAAAGTTGCCGCTTCACCACCGCCATCCCGGCCAGGCTGCCGAGGGTTTTGTTCTTCCACGCGATCTCGGGCATCACGATGTCGCTCCGCTTGCCCGCCCGCCAGAGGTTCGGCAGGTCCGGCACATAAGCCATCGCCCGGCCGATGCCGAGCACGTCAACGCCGGCCTCGTTCCCGGCCCGCACAAGCGCCGCCTCGGCAGTCGCCTTGCGGTAAATCCCGCCCGTCACCATGATGGGCATCGCTGCCTCGGCCGCAATCTCGCGGGCGAAATCAATGAAATAGGCCTCGCGTTTCGAGGTTGAGCTGTCATCCGTGTTGCCCTGCATCGCCGGGCTTTCATAATTGCCGCCGGAGAGTTCAAGGAGGTCCACCCCCAGCGGATTCAACTGCTGCGTTACCCATTTCGCGTCGTCGAGTTCAAACCCGCCCTTCTGGAAGTCGGCAGAGTTCAGCTTCACCGACACACAGAAACCCGGGCTGACGCGCGCGCGAACCGCCTTCACGACCTCCAGCAGGAACCGCGCGCGGTTCTCACGGCTACCGCCCCATTGGTCGGTCCGCTGGTTCACGAGGGGGGAGAGGAACTGGCTGATCAGGTAGCCATGCGCGGCATGGATCTGCACGCCGGTAAATCCGGCCTTTTCGGCCTGCGACGCCGTCGTCGCAAAACGCTCGATGAGGGCCAGGATTTCGGCCTCCGTCAGCGCACGTGGCTCGGCAAGGAGTTTGGAATGCTCACCCAGATCCACGCGGATCGCCGACGGCGCAACTGCCTGCTCGCCCATCGCCGCCATCGTCTGCCGCCCGGGATGATTGATCTGAACCCAGATATGCCCATCCGCCGGTTTCCCGGCCTTCACCCACTCCCGGAACGGCGCGAGGTCGCTACCCGCTTCGAGCACCACACCGCCCGGCCCGGTCATCGCGGCTGGGGTCACCATCACGTTGCCGGTGAGGACGAGGCCCACGCCGCCTTGCGCCCAAGCCTTGTAAAGGTTGAACAATTTCTTGCCCGGCACCTGCCCCGGCGCGGCAAGGTTCTCCTCCATCGCCGCCTTGCAGAGGCGGTTCGGCAAGATCGCGCCATTCGGAAGCGTGAGGGGCGAAAAGAGGGCGGAGTCAGTCATATGAAAGGCCTCGGTTGATGTGTTGCGCCGTCTGCCGTAAACCTTAAACCATAGTTGAAGGTCAAGCCTCATGAAAATTGGCGAACTCTCCGAAAGGTCGGGCCTGCCCGCCTCGCGCATCCGCTTCTACGAAGCCAACGGGCTGCTGCCGGAAGCAGCCCGGGCGCCGAATGGCTACCGCGACTATGATGCCTCGATGATCGGCCGCCTACGGATCATTGATCTGGCCAAGTCGCTCGGCTTCTCGCTTGAAGAAATCGCAAACCTCCTGCCCGCGCAGGTGGACCTGAAGCCAAGCTGCGAAACAGTCTCGTCCGCCCTGACCCGGAAACTCGCCGCGATCGAAACCCACATGGACAAGTTGCGGGAAACCCGCGCGCGGATCGAAGCCGCGCTTCACTTCATGCAAAGCCAACCGGACGGCGCTGAGCCGAGGGACATGTCTGATGTCCGATTCTGATGCCGCCGCTTCCGAAAGCGGGGACCGCGTCCGCGTGGCCGCCTTCTACAAGTTCTTCCGGTTTCCGGATTATGCCGAGCGTCGACAGGCGCTCGCGCAGCGCTTTTGCGGACTCGGCATCAAGGGCTCGGTTCTCTTGGCCGAAGAAGGCGTGAACGGCACGATTTCCGGAACGCCGGACGCGGTCGAGGCGGCCCTTGCCGAGCTTCGCGCCCTTCCGGGTGCGGAGGATCTGGAGGCCAAGTTTTCTGAAACGACCGAGATGCCGTTTGCCCGCCTGAAGGTCCGGCTGAAGCGCGAGATCGTGACGATGGGCGTGCCCGGAACGGATCCGAACGCGCTGGTCGGCACCTACGTCAAGCCTGCGGACTGGAACGCGCTGATCAGCGATCCGGACACGGTGCTGATCGACACGCGCAATGACTACGAGGTCGCCCTCGGCACGTTCGAAGGCGCGATTGATCCGCAAACGGAAAGTTTCCGGGATTTTCCGGACTGGTTCCGGAGCTTTCGCGCACGGCTGAAAGCCGAAGGCCGCAAGCCGAAGATCGCGATGTTCTGTACGGGCGGCATCCGCTGCGAGAAAGCCACCAGCTTCGTCAAGGCGGAAGGCATCGACAACGTATTCCATCTGCAGGGCGGCATCCTCAAGTATCTCGAAACCGTGCCGGAGACCGACACGAAATGGCGCGGCGAGTGCTACGTGTTCGACGAACGCGTCTCGGTGCGCCACGACCTTACCCCCGGTGAACATGTGCTTTGCCATGCATGCGGACGTCCAGTTTCTCCCGAGGTCCGTCAGTCGGCGGACTATGTGGAGGGCATTTCCTGCCCGGCCTGCATCGGCGAGATGACAGACGAACAGCGCGCCCGGTTCGCCGAGCGACAGCGCCAGATTGAACTGGCAAAGGCGCGCGGCGAAAAACATCTGGCGCCGGCTGCCCGAGACCTGTGACGATCCTCTACACATTCCGCCGCTGTCCCTACGCGATGCGCGCGCGGATGGCCCTCGCCGCCTCGCGCGTTCCGGTTCGCATCCGGGAAATCATCCTGCGGGACAAACCGGCGGAGATGCTGGCCGCAAGCCCGAAAGGCACCATTCCCATCCTTGTACGGACGGATGGCAGCGTTATCGACGAGAGCCTCGACATCATGCGCTGGGCCCTTTCCCAGCACGATCCCGAACACTGGCTGGGCGCGGACGCAGCCGAAACCGCGCAGATCATCGCGCGCAATGACGGGCCGTTCAAACACGCGCTCGACCGGTACAAGTATCCGGAGCGACATCGCAGTGATCCGGACAGCGCGCACGATCACCGATCGGCTGGCATGGATATCCTGCAGGATCTGGCAACGCGCATCGACGCCCATGGCGGCCAGCTGTTCGGCGCGGCGCCGACGCTGGCCGACATCGCGATCTTTCCGTTCGTTCGCCAGTTTGCCGCGACCGATGAAGCCTTCTGGACGGCGCACGCCCCAGCCTGCCTCCAGGCCTGGCTAACGGGTCACGTCACCAGTTCGCGGTTCCATTCGGTGATGACAAAGTTCCCGCGTTGGCAGCCCGGCCAAGAAGAGCCGTTGCTCACCGCGCCTTCATCGCCACGGCGCGCACATCTTCGAGCGGAAACAACGGACCTGGATCCAGATTGCGCCTGAGCGGCTCGCCGCCGCAATCAGCCTGCATCCGGTCGTCGAGGGCGGCATGCGTGACCAGCGCCTCGGGCGGCAGATCGTAGCGCACGGCAATCTGTGAAACGAGGAAGGCCAGGGATGCCAATTGTTCGACCGGGAACGGATCGAGTCCGTCGCCGCGGTTGACGAGTTCGATGCCGATGGAGCGTTGGTTCACCTCCTTCATGATGCCGCCGAAACTGACATGGCCGGCCGTGCGCAGCTCCGGGCGTTGCTGGGCGACGTCGCCCTCGCGGCCGATGACGTAGTGAATGCTCTTGCCGCCTTCGCCGAGAAACCAGTCGCGCCAGAAGACGGCGCTGCCATTGGCAGGCGTAAAATACACCGCTTTGTCGCGGCACGTCGGGCCGCCGATGGAATGGATGACGATCAGGTCGATGTCCTCGGCGCCTCTTTCCTCGCCGCCATGCGGGAAGTCATCGGGCAACCGGTCGATCTCCGGAAGCGTGAGAAGAACCCCTTCGGTGGGCGGCGCGGCCGGAGGGGTCGGGTCAGCCGCGCGACCTTCTACCTTTGTATCGGGAGCTTCAGGGGCCGGCGGCGGCAGCGAGGCGCAGGCGCTTGCGATCATCGCCAAGAACAGCAACGCGGTAAGCGAGAAGGGGAACGTCAAACCCATGACATGACTTTCTATCAAAGGGCTAAGTTTCGTCAACTTTAGTTCTCCGCACTTGCCTGCACCGGGCGCCGTTTGACCCCTTGCAAATTCCGGCGGCGGGCGTAAAGACACGGCCTTCCCGGCGCCGGGACCTCCTCTGCGCAAAGCCTGATGACGGCGGAATGTAGCTCAGCCTGGTAGAGCACTAGCTTCGGGAGCTAGGGGCCGGAGGTTCGAATCCTCTCATTCCGACCATTCCCCGCAAGACCGCGCTGACAGCGCTCCCCCTCGGACGGCTCACCTCAATTCCTTGCGGATCACCAGTTTCAGGCCGGACCAGACCGCGTCAACGGCGCAGACCTTGATGTCGACGAAGCCCATCGGCAATGCGAGGCGGCGGACGGTATCTTCGGTGATGTCGGTCGCGACTTTCGCGGACTTCTTCGGCCAGCAGACCCAGACCATGCCGGCGGGCGCGAGCAGGCCGCGGAGGCGCACAAGGTCCGGCTCAAGCTCGGCGGCCAATGTGTGGAACACGAGCGCAGCTTCCAGCGCCCTGGCAGGCCGGGCGAGGAAGCGGGGCGCGGCGCTCGCTTCGATTTCGGCGCGCACGCTATCCGGCAGGCTGCGCTGCCAGATGGCCAGGCCATCGGTGAGGCCGAGTTTGCGGGCGAGCGGTGTTCCGGAATAGCCCGCAGCCACGTTCGCCTCCCCGCCGGCTGCGCGCTCAGCCCTTGAGCACGGCGCGCACGGCCTCGATGGCGGCTTCGGCATTGTCCGCATCCGGACCACCGGCCTGCGCCATGTCCGGCCGGCCGCCGCCGCCCTGACCGCCGATGGCTGCCGCGGCGGCTTTCACGAGGTCGACGGCGGAATACTTCGCCGTCAGCTCCTTGGTGACGCCAATCGCGACGCCGGCCTTGCCGCCTTCGACGCCGACGAAGACGACGACTCCCGAGCCGATCTTGGCCTTGGCTTCGTCGACCAGCGCGCGCAGGTCCTTGCCGCCGACGCCTTCGGCGACGCGTGCGATCAGGTTGATGCCGTTGATGACTTCCGGACCGCTCGGCGCGCCGCCGCCGCCGCCCATGGCGAGCTTGCGTTTGGCATCGGCGAGTTCACGCTCGAGGTTGCGGCGGTCTTCGCTGAGCCCGGCCACCTTGCGCGGAAGATCCTTGAGCGGAACTTTCAGGCTTTCGGCGACGTCTGCGCCGATCTGCGCGCGGCCTTTCAGATAGGTGAGCGCTTCGGCGCCGGTAGCGGCCTCGATGCGCCGGACGCCGGCCGAGACACCGCTTTCGGACAGGACCGTGAAGACCGCGATGTCGCCGGTGCGCGAGACGTGCGTGCCGCCGCAGAGCTCGACCGAATAGGTCCGCCCACCCTCGGCCGGGGCGCCGATCGACAGCACACGGACTTCATCGCCGTACTTCTCGCCGAACAATGCGAGCGCGCCCGCTTCGATGGCCTTGTCGGGGCTGGTCACCTTGATGCCGGTTTCGACGTTCGCGCGGATCTGGGCGTTGACCTC
>JAIXVM010000005.1 GCA_027482995.1 Hyphomonadaceae bacterium
CGATGAGCCCGGCAGCGTCCGTATCCGGACTGTATCTTGCGCATCCGGAGGCGATCTACTTTGCGCTTGGACGCATTGAGCGCGATCAGGTCGAGGATTATGCCCGGCGCAAAGGATGGGACATCAAGACGGCCGAGCGTTGGCTCGCCCCGGTCCTGAATTATGATCCCTACGTGCTCGTCGAGGCCTGACGGGGCGGCTTGGCTGTGCCAGGCTCAGCCTGCAGCGTGATAGGCGGACCGGCTTTGTCCGACGAGGTGGGCGCTTGGCCGGCCGAGCAGGTAGCCTTGTGCAAGATCGCATTCCAGTTCGCGCAGGTGATTGAGCGTGCGCGTATCTTCTATGCCTTCGGCGCAGCATTGGATGTTCAGCGCCTTGCTGAGCCCGATCGCCGCCGCCACGATCTTTTCCGAACTTGCCGAATGCGACGCGGACTGAACAAAAGACTTGTCGATCTTGAGCTTCGTCAGCGGGAGTTCCTTGACCAGCGTGAGCGATGAATAGCCCGTGCCGAAATCGTCGAGGGCAATGGACATTCCGAGACTGCTCAGATGGCGGAGCACATCGACCGTGTGGGCCATGTCGCGGAACATGGCCGTTTCCGTGATTTCGATTTCGATCTGGTCAAACCGGACTCCGGAACGCGAGGCCAGAGCGGCCAGACGGACGGGGAACATGCGGTTCGAGAACTGGATTGGGGACACGTTGAGGGCGATTTTCAGCTTCGGATCGGCTACGGAGAAAACGTCGAGAGCCTGGCTCGCCACACTCCAGAACATGTCGTCGATGAGGCCCAACCGCTCGACGATGGGAATGAATTCGTTCGGCCCCGGCGTGAATCCGATATCGGGTCCGAACCACCGGGCGAGCACTTCGTAGCCGGCAATTTCGCCTGTCGCCACATTCACGAAAGGCTGAAAGGCGGGCCGGATCATGCTGTCGGCCACTGCGCTGCTCATGGAATCTGTGAGGCGTGCATGTTTGGCTTGAGCAAGGTCAATGGTCGCATCGAAGCGTCGCACGCCGCCCTGGTTCAACTTAGCGCGCTGCATAGCCTTGTCGGCGGCGTGAAACCATTCGACCCGGCTGGTCGCGTCTGCGGGGAAGGCGGCGGCCCCGATTGAGGCGCCGACATTGACGGCGCCAGGCTTGGAAATGAAGGGCTCGCAGAGCAACTCGTGCAACCGCGACAATTCGGATTCAAAGTTTGCGTCCAGCGTTGCGCCGGGAATCAGCAATCCAAATTCGTCGCCGCCCAGGCGGGCAACAAAGACGTCAGGCCGCCAGGCGCGAATCCGTTCGCCGGTCGTCCGCAGCGCATCATCGCCGACCACATGGCCGTATTTGTCGTTCAGGAACTTGAAGCGGTCGAGATCAATATAGACGAGCACCGATGGCTCCTGCCGAGCGACAGCGACTTCGGTTTCCTCGATAAAGATCCGGCGATTGCTGAGTCCGGTGAGCGTATCGGTGTCCGCGAGGCGGCGCGCCTCTCGCTCGGCGCTGGCGCGAATCTTCACTTCTTCGTTGAGTTTGGCAATGAGCCTCGTGTTCTGCTCAAGAATGGCGCGCAGCACGTCGAGGCCATCCACGATGCCGACATAAGCTCCGTCCGCATCAACGAGGATGTAGCCATCCGGAGCGACGGTGACTTCGTCGCCAGAAAGGGACCCTGCGATATCGGCAACCGCCTGATCTGCGGTGACGACAAAGCGCGGCGGATCAAGAAATTCAGTGATCGGACGCTTGTCATACAATGCCCGGCCGAATTGGCCCGCCGCTTTGACAATGATCTTGGTACGGCTGAGCGCGCCGACCGGCTTGCCGGCCCCGTCAACGACCGCCAACAAACGCACAGAGGGATGGGCAACGAATTGGTCGATGGCCTCCCGGCACAGCGCTCCGGCCTGTAAAGGCGAAGTGTGTTCGATCCGCAACGCGCCGAAAGTCATGAGCCTTGATCCCACGTGACCTCAACGAGATAGCCAGAAAAGGTAAATATCAGCCTTGAGACAAGCGTTGATTTCCATCGATCTCGCCCCTGCTTCCTGTTGTAAACACTGCAGCTGGAGGTGCGCCGGGCTCGCCTGACCTTGGCCCTAGCGAGGCGTCCCCGATTCACGATAGCGGTCTTGGTCAGACCAAACCCGGACGGAGCACCCATGCCGAAATCCCGACTGCGGAGCGAGAACGCGAAGATCATCGCGACGCTTGGGCCGCGCAGCCGCTCCATGAAGGAGATCCGGGCGCTGGCGGAAGCGGGCGCGGATGTGTTCCGGCTGAATTTCTCGCATGGCAGTCATGAGGATCACCGGCTGACGCTGGAAACCGTCCGCAAGGTGGAGGCTCTGGTCGGGCGTCCGCTGGCGGCGATGGCGGACCTGCAGGGGCCGAAGGTCCGCGTCGGGAGCTTTCCTGGCGGCGAGATGAAAGTGGCGTGGCGCAGCGAGTATCCGCTGGTGGCGGCGGAGACGACAGACGAAGCCGGTACGATCCCCGTGCCGCACAAGGCGATCCTCGACCAGCTGGCC
>JAIXVM010000044.1 GCA_027482995.1 Hyphomonadaceae bacterium
ATTTTCGCCCTGCGCCGCGCGCCGCAAGCCCCCGCTCCAACAGAAGGACTGCCCGAATGACCACCACGGTCGCCTACATGCTGAAATCTTCAACCAACCAGACGCTCGGCGCCCTGAAGGGCATCCTCGCGAAAGGCGCGGCGCATGCCGGGTCGATCAAGTGCGAGGAAACGGCCATGCTCGCCCAGCGACTGTACCCTGACATGTTCGCCACCCCGCGTCAGGTTCAGATTGCCTGCGATACCGCCGCACGCGGCGCCGCGCGCCTCGCCGAGATCGACATGCCGAACTTTCCGGATACGGAGCAGACATTCGACGAATTGATTGCCCGCTGCCAGAAGGCCATCGATTTCGTGAATTTCGTCGATGATGCCAGCATCGAGGCCACGGCGAGCAAGACGCTGGAAATCCCGATGGGTCAGATCACATTGCCGATGACGGGTCAGGTTTACCTGTCGAGCTTCATCCTGCCGAACCTGCACTTCCATGCCTCGATGGCGTATGGCCTTCTGCGCATGCAGGGTGTGCCGATCGGCAAGCGCGACTACCTGATGCCGGCCTGACCGGGGGCGGCGAATTGACAGGCGGGGCCGGCTCTGGCCCTATCTGGATATGAGCCTCGCGAGCTTTGACACCGTATTGCCTTCGCCGTCCCGTCACACCGGTTTGCGGCGGCGGGGGTCTGCGGCGTCCCGACGGGCGCTGTTCCTCGCCGGCATCGCATTGGCGACCGTGGGCGGGTTTGCACTTACCGGGAACGCTGCGGCCAGTCAGGCGTCAGCACAGGCCGGGGAAGACCTGACCCGCCTGCTGCGCGCGATGGCCGCTTTGAAAGCGGGGATCATTTTGCCGGCGCTGGCGGCGATTGTCTGGCGCCTTGGCGCGCCGGCGCGGGTTGAAGTGCTCGCGGGATATGTGCTTGCGGGCATGTCGATGTCAGTCAGCCTCGGGCTCATCTGGCACATGGCGCACGTGGGCGCCGGCGCATTCCTGATGCATTCGGGGCTGATCACCACGCTGGTGATGTTGTTTCGCGACAAGGCTGTGGGCGAGCGGCTGTCCGAGCTTCTCAAGACGCGCCTGCGAGCCTGAACCACCCCCGGTGGTTACCAGGTCAGGGGTGCGCAACCGCCAACACGAGTGATCCCGCGAAACTCGGCTGCTGTCGCAGATGACCGAGCCGCCTGTCCCATTCGCCGCTTGCGAGGTCTGCCTCGAGCGCCTGGACGTACTGCGCCGCCAGATCCGGCGACACGAAACTCCATGCCGAACAGGACAGGCGCGCGTTAGGGTCGAGGAACATTTCCGGCCGGCCGTAGTAGGCTTCGTTGAATCCGTCCTGGCAGTGAAGCGGGACGGGCACATTGCGCACATCAAGCTGTCCCCCAAGTCCTTGTTCGAGGACCGACAGGGCAGGATATCGCCGCGCCTCGGCCGCCAGAACGCCGGGCGCGTAGTCATTCAGCCAGAACGCCTGAACCAATGCTGGATCGCATGTGAGGATCACGACCGGCCCGCGAGACACGCGCCACATCTCCGACAGGCCGGCAGAAAGGTCAGCCCACTGATGGACCGTGAAAGTGGCCATCACGGCGTCAAAGGAGTTGTCCGCAAACGGAAGATGCTCCGCGACGCCGTCAATGGCGCGGGAAAGGCTTGCCGGTCGCTGGGCGCGCATGGACGCCGAGGGCTCAAGCGCCGTGACATTCCTGTTCGCCGGCTCGTAGGAACCTGCGCCGGCCCCGACATTCAGCACCGACCCGGCCTCGCCGAGCGCGTCAAGGATCATGGTTTCTATGAACGGCTCGGGCCGGCGGTAGGCGGTGTAACTTGCGCCAATTGCGCCGTAGTTGGCATCACCCGCGCTGCCGTCCGTTTGTCTCATACGACAGCGTTCATGTATCCGGGCAGCCAGCCTTCGTGTGCGGCGCGAAGGTCTGACAGCTTGACCGGGAATTCCGGGGCGTCCTTGCCCCAGCCGGTTTCGAGCACGACCGCGTCGCCGCCGAACACGCCGAGCCGCCCGGGCATGAAGCCGCGGGAGTCCCAGGCCTTGAGTTGCGCTTCGCTCGCCGCAACGAGATAAAGCGCCGAGGCTTCGCCGAACAGGCAGGCTTCGTCGCGCTTGTCTTCGGGTTCGCGGTTGCCGACGAGACGCACGCCAATCCCCGAGGCGAGCGCCATTTCGGCCGCGGCGCAGGCAATCCCGCCATCGCTGACATCATGCACGGCGTTGACGAGGCCCTTGTTGATCAGGGCGCGGATGAATGTGCCATTCTTCTTCTCGGTTTCGAGGTCGACCGGCGGCGGCGGGCCAAGCGCATCGCCTTTCAGGCCCAGCCAGACGCGGGCGTAGAGCGAGGCGCCGAGATGGCCGGTCGCTTCGCCGATCAGGATAAGCGCATCGCCGTCCTTCGCGCCTTTCAGTGTGGCGGTTTTCGACAGGTCTTCGATCAGTCCGACGCCGCCGACGACGGGGGTGGGCGGGATCGCCTTGCCGTCCGTCTCGTTATAAAGCGAGACGTTGCCGGACACGACCGGGAAGTCGAGCGTGCGGCAGGCTTCCGCCATGCCTTCGATGGCTTTGACGATCTGGCCCATCGTAGTGGGCTTTTCGGGATTTCCGAAGTTCAGGTTGTCGGTGATCGCAATCGGCAAGGCGCCGACGGCGGACAGGTTGCGATAGGCTTCGGCGACGACCTGCTTGCCACCTTCGTAGGGATCGGCGGCGACGTAATGCGGGTTGCAATCGGAACAGATCGCCAGCGCCTTGTTGGTGCCGTGCACGCGGACGATGGCCGCATCCCCGCCGGACTGCGAAGAGTCGATCGTGTCGCCCATCACGTGCCGGTCATATTGTTCCCAGACCCAACGCTTGGAGGCCATGTCGGGCGAGGACATGAGTTTCAGCAGCACCGCTCCATAGTCTTCGGGTTCCGGATGCTCGGTGATGTCAAAGGCCGGACGCTTGACGGGCTCCGTCCACGGACGGTCATAGTTGGGGGCATCTTCGCCGAGGGGTGCGACAGGAATGTCGCAAACGACCTGACCGAACTGTTTCAGCACGAGGCGGCCCGTGGTGGTCGTGACGCCAATCACTTCGGCGTCGAGGTCCCACTTGTCGAAGATCTTCTTGGCCACGGCTTCCTTGCCGGGCTTCAGGATCATCAGCATGCGTTCCTGGCTTTCGGACAGCATGATCTCGTAGGCCGTCATGCCGGTCTCGCGCTGGGGCACCGCGTCGAGGTCCATCTCAATGCCGACACCGCCCTTGTCCGCCATCTCGACGGAGGAGGAGGTGAGGCCCGCGGCGCCCATGTCCTGGATCGAC
>JAIXVM010000311.1 GCA_027482995.1 Hyphomonadaceae bacterium
TGTCCATGGGCAAGGTGCGACTGACAGACGCCGAAGGCAACGTCACCGAAGTCGACAAGACCTGGGGTTACAAGCGCGACGCGGACGGCAACCTGCGCATCGTGCTTCACCATTCCTCCCTGCCCTACAAGCCGGAATAGGCTGGGGCGAACCTGCACGGCGGCTGCGGAAACGCAGCCGCCGTTTTGCCTCATCCGCGGACGCGGTAACCGACACCCCGGACCGTTTCGATGAGGGCGGCGCCGAACGGCTCGTCTACCTTCGACCGAAGTCGGCGGATATAAACGTCCACAACGTTGGTGAGCGGGTCCTCGTCGATCCCCCACACGTTGGTAAGAATCCGCTGGCGGCTGAAAACCCGGCCCGGTGATGACATCAGAAGTTCAAGCAGCGCGAGTTCCTTTGTGGTCAGGCGGATTTCCTCACCTGCCCGGTGAAGGCTGAACCGAGCCCGGTCGAGCTCCAGGTCACCCACCTTCAGGACCGCTCCAGCCACTTCTGCAATCATCGGCCCGCGCCGCATCAGCGCCTCGATACGGGCAAGCAATTCCTCAAAGCCGAAGGGCTTCACGAGATAATCATCCGCTCCCAGACGAAGACCGGCCACACGGTCTTCCAGCCGGCCGAGGGCGGTCAGCATCAGGATGGGCAGATTGATGTGCGAGGCACGGACAGTCTGGCACAGATCGAGCCCGTTCATGCCGGGCAGCATGAGATCAAGGAGAACGAGTCCGCGAACTCCGGTCTGCTGCTGGTCTTCCCAGAGGCTGCGGCAGGCTTCGAGACCATCCGGTCCGGTAGCCGCGACACGG
Organism: Hyphomonadaceae bacterium; assembly: GCA_027482995.1. GTDB lineage: Bacteria > Pseudomonadota > Alphaproteobacteria > Caulobacterales > Hyphomonadaceae > Hyphomonas. The sequence continues at coordinate 813 of JAIXVM010000311.1, forward strand.
ATGCGGTAGCCTTCAGCCTTCAGGCCACGCTCAAGAAAATCCGCGACGCGCGGGTCATCTTCGACAATCAGGATGTTCATCAGGCGGCCTCTAGTTCCAGCGTCGGCAGGCGGAGGCGTACCGTTGTGCCTTTGCCAACAACACTCTCGAGCGCAAGCTCACCGCCATGGCGCTCAGCAAAGGCCTTGGCAATCGACAGGCCGAGGCCGGATCCATCGGCACGGTGGGTGCGTGCCGAGCCGGCCCGGAAGCCGCGCTCGAAAACGCGGGGCACGTCCTCCTCCGGGATGCCAATGCCATAATCGCGCACCTCAAGGTGCCAGCTGCCGTCAGCCGCGCGCGTTGCGATCTCCACGGTGCCGGACGGATGTGAATAGCGGATCGCGTTATCGAGCAGCACGCTCATGATCTGACCGATACGGCGCGCATCGCCCTGCACGAAGGCGTCGCTGTTCTGCAGGGCTGGAACGATGCGCACGTGGCGCAGGCTGGCGAGCGTACTGGCCTGGCTGATGGCGCGCTGAAGCTCCAGCTCCGGTTCGACGACATCATTCTTCAGCGTCAGCATTTCGGCATCGTCGAGCGCGATCGTCAGGAGGTCTTCGATCTGCTTGCCCAGCTGTTCGGCGCTGGTGGCAATGCGCACGAGGCTCTCGCGGTAGAGCGCGTCCGTCATCTCGCGGCCGCGCAGGGCGACTTCGGCCTCGCCGCGGATCACAGTGGTGGGCGTGCGCAGTTCATGGCCAATGTCGGCGAGCAGTTGCCGCCGGCGCGCCTCTGATCGCTGCAGGTCGGCGACGGCGGCCTGAAGGTCAACCGTTCGTTCACTGACCATCACCTCAAGGCCGGAGCGCAATTCGCGCTCGCGTTGGCTGGTCAGGTCCAGCTGGTTGGCCATCTGGTTCATGCGCTGCGCGAGCGTGCCGAACTCGTCCTTGCTGAGATTGGGAATTCGGTAAGCGAGATCGCCGGTTTCGTAGGCCTGCGCGCCGGCAGTCAATTCCCGCAGCGGACGGCGCAAGGCATAGGAAAAGTAGATCGACAGCACGACCGCGAGGATCACGATCGAGCTTGCGGCGATGTTCGAGACGAACCGGGCCTGCGCGAGGGATTCGTCGGCCGAGGCGCGGTCGCGCTGCAGCGCTTCGGTCTCGGCGGCAATCGCCTGGTTGAGCAGTCCGCGGACGTCATACTGGCCGAACCGGTCAAACACTTCGTCCACGGCGGTGACCGGAATGGGGCCGCCCTCGCGGGCCGCCCGGGCGTTCACCACCTGAACGCGCTTCAGCATCGACGTGACGGAACTTTCGAGCAGCTCGATCGTGCGGGCCCGGTCGGTGTGCTCCTGCAGGAGTGCCGCGTTGGGGCCATCCATGCGCTCGGCCTTGGCGGCCAAGTCCCGAAGCGTATCGACATCGGCGCGCATGCTTTTGGCAATTTCAGGCCCGACCGCGGGATCGGTCGAGGCGTCCGCGATGCTCTGCAACACCCAGATGCGCAGGCGCGCCTTTTCCGCCGACAGGTCCAGGTATGTGCTAAGGAGATCCGCCGCGACCCGGCCGCGCACCACGCGCTGCTCGGCCACGCGCGAGACCCACCCGTTCAGCGCCCCCAGCGCAACGGCCAGCAACGCGAACGCGGCAAAGGCCAGAACTAATCGCCGGGAAAACATCAACGGGGTCCGATCACTCCGAAACGAGGCGCCTGTCCGTTCGCACTTAACCGCTCGAGGCGTCGGCGCAATGCTTCGCCGCCAGCTTGCAGATTAAATTCAGATGAACTGCCCGCCGGCAAGCTGCGACGATGCAGCCCTTGCCTCTTGGGCTCAGGGCATCAAGTTCGAAGGGCATTGGCAGCAATAGGACGCGACACACATGACCTGGGCTCCGAGCCGCCACGCCGCCCTCGCGCAGCTGAATGCGGTCAAACCAGATATGGGCGAGGCATATGCCCGCACGCGGAATTTCGACCTTGGGCCAGAGGCACGGGTAAACGTTTCCGGGCTGTCGCCCTGGCTGCGAAGCCGGCTGCTGGCGCCCGAGGAAGTCCTGGACGCGGCCATCTCCGCCCATGGGTTTACCGGCTCCGAAGCATTCATTCAGCAGGTTTTCTGGCGGGCCTATTTCAAGGGCTGGCTGGAACACCAGCCGGATGTCTGGGAACGCTACCAGACGGGGCTCACCGGCGCGCTGAACCAGATTGCGAAGGACGGGCGACTGGCGGCCCGCTATGCAGAAGCCTGCGAGGGGCAGACAGGCATCGCGTGTTTCGACGCCTGGGCCGGTGAACTGGTCGAGACCGGATACCTGCACAATCACGCGCGGATGTGGTTTGCCAGCATCTGGATTTTCACGCTGAAGCTGCCCTGGGAGCTTGGGGCGGACTTCTTCTTCCGCCACCTGTTGGACGGCGACGCGGCAGCCAACACTTGTTCCTGGCGCTGGGTGGGCGGACTGCACACGCAGGGCAAGACCTACCTTGCCCGGGCGGACAATATCGCCAAGTTCACGCGGGGGCGGTTCGCAGACACACCGGGCCTCGCCAGTGAAGCCGTCGCCCTAAAGGAGGCGGCTCTTGCGCCAAAACGCGCGCCGGATCTGAGCGAGGCCCGGTGGTCCGGGCAGCGCTATGCCTTGCTGATAACGGAGGAAGACTGTCTGGCGGAAGCCTTGCCCCTGCCCCATCCGCCCGAGGTGATCCTTGTGCTGAACGGGCCGTCCGTGCGTTCGCCGCTGGGCGTCGGCGAGCCGGCGCGTGCTTTTGCCAAGGCGGCCGTTGAAGATTGCGCGGCCCGTGCCGAGGCGAAGTTTGGCGTGCCTGTTATTCCGCTTACGGATGACAACTGGGTAGGGGAGACTGCCGATGCGGCCCGCCGGCACCAGTTGGACGCAGTCGTGACGACACGCTTGCCCGTGGGGCCAACGCGCGCGCGCATCCGGAAAGGTTGGTCAACGGGTGATCTGAGCCGCATCGAACGGATCGAGATCGCCGATCCATTCGATGCCGCCGTTTGGCCGCATACCAAAGCCGGTTACTTCAAGCTGAAGGAACGCATTGCGGATATCTGCGCCCGCGGACGGTTCGGCCTGCGCCCGGCGGCTGGAGCCCGGACGCAGGCCTGACCGCGCTCAGCCCCGGCGTGTGAACACCGTCTGGGCCTGGCAGAATTCCAGCACGCCTTCAGGGCCGCCTTCGACACCGATGCCGGATTGCTTGAAGCCGCCGAAGGCCGCATGCGGGCTAAGGTGCTGGGTCTCGTTGATCCAGACGGTGCCGGCCTGCAGGCGCGTCGCGATGTCCTGCGCCCGGTCGATATCAGTGGTCCAGATCGAGGCGCCGAGGCCATACTCGCTGTCATTGGCGCGGCCAATGACTTCATCGAGATTGTCGAACTTCAGCAGCGGCAGGACCGGACCGAACTGCTCCTCCTGCACGATGCGCGCGGACTCCGGCGGATTGTCCAGGATGGTGATCGGCACGAA
>JAIXVM010000273.1 GCA_027482995.1 Hyphomonadaceae bacterium
CGGGTCTGGCGGCCTTGAGGTGCGCCCGCAACACCGGCTTGCCGCAGCTTGCGACGCTGCGCGGCACGGGCCCGTCACCCATCAGGATCACGGCATCGGCCCGCGCAAGACCCGAGGCGACCGGCTCGCGCAGCGGCCCCTTGGGCAGAACATGCCCGTTCCCGAACGGCGCGCCGGCATCGATCACGATGAAGGTAAAGTCCTTGGCAAGCGCCGGGTTCTGGTGGCCGTCATCCATCACGGCGGCGCCAACACCCGCCGCCGCCATCGCGCGCGCGGCGGCCACACGGTTCCGCCCGATCCAGGCTTCGCCGGACGCGGCCAGCAGCAGCGGCTCGTCGCCGACATCCCTGAAGGTGTGTTGCGCCGTGTCCACCTTGAGCGGTCCGGCTTCGCGTCCGCCATGTCCGCGCGACAGGGTGGCAGCGCGCACGCCGCGCGCGGTGATCCGGGCACGGACCGCTTCCGCCACCGGTGTCTTGCCCGCGCCGCCGGCTGTCAGGTTGCCGATGCAGATGACCGGGATGGGGGCGCGTTCCGGCACGGCCTGCGCAAGCTTGCGGTTGAAGCCCGCTAGATAAAGCCAGCTCAGCGGCGTCAACAAGGCGCGCGTCACCGGCGCCGCCTCGCGCGAAGAGGGGTCAAGCCCGGCAGACCAGAAGTAGGGCGCCTTCACAGCTCGGATCCTTCGGATTCCAGCAAGGGGCGCGGGATCAGCGGTAGCAGCGCCTCCAGCGTGGCGATCATCGGTGCATCGGCATTCGCTTCCAGCGCCGAGACAACGGCTTCGGAAACGACCGGCGGATGGGCAAGACCGTCTGCCAGCTCCGCCGCATTCGTCACGGTACGGACGAGCCCCGACTGGACGAGCCCGTCCATGATGCTGGCGAAGTTGAACACGTCGGGGCCGGTCAGAACGGGGCGCCGGAGGCGCACCGGCTCTAGCGGATTATGACCGCCGACATCGGGCGCATTTCCGCCGCCGAGATAGACGACATCGGCAAGGCGCAGCCAGAGGCCCATCTCGCCCATCGTGTCGGCGAGCAGCACACGGTCACGCGGCGTCGGCGCATCGCCTTTCGAACGGCGTGCAAAGGCGATCCGGCGGGAGGTAAGCAGTTCGGCAATCTCGTCGCCCCGGTCCGGATGGCGCGGCACGAGAACCAGCGCCGCGTCGGGAAACCCGGCCGCCGCGTCGAGGAACAAGGCCTCTTCGCCCGGATGCGTGGAGGCGGCCACGAAACAGCGTCTGCCATTGACGAAGGTGCTCGCGAGCCGCGCCAGCTCGACCGGATTGGCGTCCGGCGGCGATTGTGCGGATTTCAGGTTCCCGGGTGCGCGGACGGCCCGGCCAAGCAAACCTTCGAGCCGCGCGCCGGTCTCGGCATCGGCGGCATAGACCACATCGAACTTTCCGATCAGTGTACGGAACACACCGCGGAAGCGTTGCCAGCCTTGCGCAGATTTCTCGGTTATCCTCGCATTGACCAGCGCGCGCCGTGCGCCAAACTTTCCTGCTTCAAGGATCAGGTTCGGCCAGATTTCGCCCTCGGCAAAGATGCAGAGATCCGGACGCCAGTGCTGGATGAACCGCCGCGCCGCCATCGGCGTGTCGATCGGCGCCATGGCGTGGATCGCATTCTGCGGCACGGCGGAGCCCATCAGGCGCGCCGAGGTCAGCGTCTGCGACGTGAAGACGAGCATCAGGCCAGGCCGCGCTTCAATCAGTCTGCGGCCGAGTTCGAGCAGGACAAGGCTCTCGCCGACACTCGCGCCATGCAGCCAGACAAGCGGCCCCGGCCGGCGCGGTGGCAAGCGTTTGGCGAGACGCTCGTTGAGGCGCAGCGGGTCTTCCTTGCCATTGTCCGCACGCGCATTCAGCGCGAAGCCGAGCAGCGGCGCAGCCAGCCGCGTCACGCATCTGTAAGCCAGCAGGGCGGGCGTCATTCAGGCTTTCACTCCGGCCAGTTCTTCCGCCCGCCGCGTGGCCGCCTCAAGGCCGGCCTGCAAGGCGAGACGCAGGTCTTCCGGATCGGCCTCGCGCGGGCACGGGATCGGAGCGCCGAATACGATAGCGCCGCGTCCGAACGGCGGCGGCAGGATGAACCGGTCCCAGGAATTGAGCCGGGGCGCCGGCTTCAGCGCCAGCCCGTAGGGTACAATGGCGGCGCCCGCCCGTTGGCAGATCGAGATCGCTCCGGCACTGGCGATGCGGCGGGGGCCGCGCGGTCCGTCGACAGTCATGCAGACCATTCAGCCTTGTTTCACAGGCCGGCTCGCGTCCGCAATCGCCCGCAGGCCGCCCTTGTCCTTGTTCGCCTTCTTCTTGTTGGCGCTCGATCCGAGGATCGAGTCGAGGTTGAGGTGCCGCACGGCGCTGACCATTGCCTGTCCGTCTGGCGACAACGAGCTCATCATCGCGACCCGTTTATGGCGCTCCGGCCACTGGCGGATCGAGCGCAGCCACCCGCTGGGCATCATCATGATCCCTTCATGCCAGCAGGCGAGGATAAGGCCGGTCTGGCCGCCCGCCAGCTCCTGGCGCGGACCCTCATCGCCTTCGATCTTCCAGCGCGTGGTCCAGGCAATCAGGGACATCCAGCCCCAGATGATGTAGCCGACGATGGCAATGACAAAGGGGGAGCGGAACAGCGATTTCATCGGGTGGCTTATACGTCGCTTCGGCGGTTTCGCCACCGCATCCGGCAGTTTGCCGTATTCGTCTGCCTGCGTTCTGAGGGGCTTTAAAGGCGCGGGATGGTGGGCGATGCAGGGTTCGAACCTGCGACCCCTGCCGTGTGAAGGCAGTGCTCTACCACTGAGCTAATCGCCCGCCGGGAGGGAGCGGCGTAGTCGGCAAGGCCGGACAGGTCAAGCGTGTTTGTAAGACCCGCGAAAACCCTCGATTCGGCCAGACGAAAGGTCTCGCAGTCGTGGATTTTCCCGGTTTAGAAACATAGCTCCATGGTCGAGGTATGCATTTTTGCTTTTTGTTTCACCGTGTGTCGCGTATTCGCGTGACGCGAGGTGCATTTGCGTGAGCGTCGCGCGGGACGAGAATAATTTCTGTTGGTATTGTTGCAGCGCAAGTTTTGGCAGTTGGAACTGCGTTTCGTTTCATAGATGAACAGCTGTTCATGATGAATATTTGTTCATCGCTCAAACTAACGAAACCGTCACCCCGATTTGCTCTTGAGAAAAGTTGCAAACGTAGTCATCTACCCGTCATACGAGACGGGTCAAACAAGGTCCGCAGTATGAACCTAAAGAAGGACAGGCACGGCGGCCCCGGCCGCTAAAACAATAAACTAGCCTGGAGAGAGCAAAGTGAAAGACTGGTGTGACGAAGATGGCGCTCGGCGCCTTCGCGAAAAGATTAACGCGTACTGGGCCGAGCGCGGCTACGAAGTCGATGTTGACCTCGTGGATGCCGGGTTCGTTCCCGCAATGCGGAGCGCACGGACTGACGTTCGCTCCAACATGGTCAATGGCATGCCCCGTCGGCGCGCCCTTGGCGAAGGCGGTTCTTCCCGCCCGACCTATCGTCCGCGCGGCGAAGCATCGGCCTGATCCCTCAGGCCTGACAAAGCTGGAATCAGTTGGGAATAGTGGTGGATGGTGACATCCGCAGCGATCGCCTCAGCGGTTTCGGCCTCGTAACCGAAGGTCACGAATACGAAGGGCAGTCCGGCATTCCGGGCTGCCCTTTCGTCTGTCCGGCTGTCGCCGACGAACAGGGCGCGCTCGGGAAAACCACCCGCTTCGGCCAGGGTTTCGAACACGTGATCGGCGTGCGGCTTGCGATTCGTCGCCCGGTCAGCGCCGAAAACCACGTCGAAATGGCTCATGAGTCCGAGTTCGCCGATCAGCCGTTCGCTCAGGTCCTGGCGCTTGTTGGTGCACACGGCGAGGCGGGCGCCTTCGCGGCGCAGGGTTTGCAGCGCTTCGACGGCGCCGTCGAAGGGCCTTGAGTTCACAGCGATATTTTCAACGTAGTAGGCGATAAAGCGCTCGAAGGCTGCATCCATTTCGGACGGCGCGAGGGCCGCGCCTTGCGTCCTGAGGCCGGTCTCGATCATTGCGCGAGCGCCATGGCCGATCATTTCGGCGACCGTCTCTAGGCTGACGGGGGCAAGCGCCATGCCGGTGAGCACATGGTTCAGCGCGCCAAGCAGGTCCGGGGCGGTATCGACGAGTGTGCCGTCGAGGTCGAACAGGATCGTCCAGCCTTCAAAGCCTTGAGTCTGCCCATCATTCATGCCGCGTTCGCCCTCGCCAAGCTGCGGGGTTTCGTCTAGGCGATGGGGCATCGGAAAGCGAGAGGGAGCCTGCCTTTGACCAACGCCCTTAAACAGCGTGCGGCTGTCATCCTGGCCGCGGGAAAAGGCACGCGGATGAAGTCTGCGCTGCCGAAAGTGATGCACGCCGTGGGCGGCCGGCCGATGATGGACTGGTCGCTGGCGCTGGCGCGGTCGGTCGGCTGCGCGCGCGTCGTGGCGGTGGTGCACCCGACTCAGGATGTGCTGATCGCGCACCTGAAGGCGCATCATTCGGATGTCACGATTGCGTTCCAGGACCCGCCGCAAGGCACCGGGCATGCGGTGCGCTGTGCGGAACAGGCGTTGGCGGGCTTCGACGGCGAGCTGGCCGTACTTTACGGCGACAGCCCGCTGGTGCCGGCCAAGGTGATTGAGGACCTGTTTGCCGGCGTCGCGGGCGGCGCGGCGCTGGGCGTGCTGGGCTTCGAGGCGGCGGATCCGGGGCTTTACGGGCGCCTGATCACCAATGCGGCGGGTGATCTCGAAGCAATTGTGGAGGCCCGGGAGGCCTCGCCGGAGCAGCTCAAGGTCCGGATATGCAACTCAGGGGTTATGGCAGGTCGCGCCAAGGATATGTTCCGGCTTCTGCAAAAAATTACAAATTCGAATGCAAAGGGCGAATACTACCTCACCGATCTGGTGGGTCTGGTGCGCGCTGAAGGCGGGCGCTGCGCTCTGGTCACGGCCCTTGAGGATGACCTGATCGGGTGTGACTCCAAGGGTGATCTCGCCGAGGCTGAAGGCATTTTTCAGGCAGGCCGCCGGAAATCTTTGATGGAGGCCGGGGTGACGCTGGTCGCGCCCGAGACGGTGTTCGTCTCGCATGACACTCAGATCGCCGCCGATGTCGTCGTTGAGCCCAACGTCGTGTTTGGCACCGGGGTAACCGTGGCGGCGGGGGCGCGCATCCGGGCGTTCAGCCATCTGGAAGGCGCGGTGGTCGGCGAGGGGTGCGAGATCGGACCGTTCGCGCGGCTGCGGCCGGGCACGGTGCTCGCCCGCGAGGTGCGGATCGGCAATTTCGTCGAGACCAAGAATACCGAGATGGGCGAAGGCGCAAAGGCGAACCACCTTGCTTATCTGGGCGATGGCCGGATCGGGGCGGGCGCGAATATCGGCGCGGGCACGATCTTCTGCAATTTTGACGGCTTCCTGAAGCATGAGACGCATGTGGGCGAGGGCGCGTTTGTCGGCTCCAACTCGGCGCTGGTGGCGCCGGTGACGATCGGCGACGGGGCCTATGTCGGCTCCGGCAGCGTGATCACCAAGGACGTGCCGGGCGACGCGCTAGCCGTGGCGCGGGCGCACCAGATGACCCGAGAAGGCTGGGCGAAAGCGTTCCGTACAAAGAAGGCGGCCGAGAAGGCGAGCAAGGGCAAAAAGGGCTGAGACCAGGCAGATGGCCTACGAAACCGAGAAGCAGAATGCGGCGGCCGCCGCGATGGAATATGTCGAAGAGGGCATGACGATCGGCCTCGGCACGGGCTCGACGGCGAAGTATTTCGTCGAGCTGCTGGCTGACGAGATTGCCGACGGCCTTCTGGTACGCTGCATCGAGACGAGCGTGCAGACGCGGGACCTCGCGCGCAGCCTGGGCGTGCCGCTGATCCCGTTCGAACAGGTGGACCGGATTCATCTGACCGTGGACGGGGCGGACGAGGCCGGGCCCGGCGGCGTGCTGATCAAGGGCGGCGGTGCGGCGCTGCTGCGCGAGAAGATCATCGCCAACGCCTCCGATCACATGGTTGTGATTGCCGACCCGACGAAGGACGTTCAGGCGCTCGGCGCGTTTCCGCTGCCGGTGGAGGTGACGCCGTTCGGCTATACGATCACGGCGAAGAAGGTGCATGACGCGCTGGTCGCGGCGGGGGTCGAGCGGCCGCGCGTGGAGCTGCGCAAGGCGCCGAAGAGCCTGGACCTTCTGGTGACCGATGGCGGCAACTATATCCTGGACTGCCATTGCGGCCTGATCCCGGACCCGCCGAAAGCGGCGGCCTTCCTGTCGGATGTGCCGGGCGTCGTCGAGCACGGCCTGTTCATCGGCATCGCGCGCACCGTGATCTTTGGAACCGAAACCGGGGCCCGCATCATTGAATACTGAGGCCGCGCGCCTCATTTCTGCATTCGCAACAAACGAAAGACTGCTCCCATGACCGAGCCCGCTTACGATTTTGACCTGTTCGTGATCGGGGGCGGCTCCGGCGGCGTGCGGGCGGCGCGGATCGCCGCGATGGCCGGCGCGAAGGTGGCGGTCGCCGAGGAATACCGGATGGGCGGCACCTGCGTGATCCGCGGCTGTGTTCCGAAGAAGTTCATGGTCTATGCCAGCACGTACGGCAAGAGCATCGAGAAGTCTGCCGGGTACGGATGGTCGGTGGGCGAGGTGTCCTACGATCATGCGAAGTTCATGGCGGGCATGAATGCCGAAGTGGACCGGCTGTCGGCGATCTATGACCGCAATCTCAAATCGGCTGGTGCCGAGATTTTCAACGAGCGCGCGGAACTGGTCGACGCGCATACGCTGCGGCTGGTGAAAAGCGGGAAGAACGTAACAGCGGGCAAGATCCTGATCGCGACCGGCGGGCGGCCCTGGCAGCCGTCGCCGGAGGAGTTACCGGGTGTGGAGCATACGATCACATCCAACGACGTGTTTCACATGGAGACGCTGCCGAAGCGGATGCTGATCGCGGGCGGCGGCTATATCGCGGTGGAGTTTGCGCACGTATTTGCGGGGCTGGGTGTCGAGGTGACGCTTGTGTACCGCGGCGACACGGTGCTGCGCGGGTTCGACGAGGATGTGCGGGTGGCGGTGCATGAGGGCCTGAAGGAGGCCGGGGTGCGCGTCATCACGAAAACCGTCTTTGAACGGATCGAAAAGCACACAGACGGGCTGTGCGCCCACCTGAAGAATGGTCATGCCGTGAACGCCGATGTCGTGCTGATGGCGGTCGGGCGCGAGGCGAACACGGCCGGGCTCGGGCTTGAGGCGGTGGGCGTGAAGCTGGGTGAGCGCGGCGAAGTGATCGTCGATGACTGGTCGCGCACCAATGTCGCCAACATCTGGGCCGTGGGCGATGTGACCGACCGGGTGAACCTGACGCCGGTCGCGATCCGCGAGGGGCACGCGTTTGCGGATACCGAGTTCGGCGGCAAGCCCTGGCATTTCGACCATGCGGATATTCCGACGGCGGTGTTCACGCAGCCGGAAGTCGGCACCGTCGGGATTTCGGAGACCGAAGCGCGCAAGCTGCACGGCGCGATCGATATCTACAAGACGAAGTTCCGCCCGATGAAGAACATGCTGAACGGCGACCAGACGCGCACCTTCATGAAGCTGGTGGTGCGCCAGTCCGACCAGCGCGTGCTGGGTGTGCATATCGTCGGCGAGGACGCCGCCGAGATGATCCAGATGGCGGGCATTGCGGTGAAAATGGGCGCAACGAAGGATGACTTCGACCGCACCTGCGCGCTGCACCCGTCGGCCGCCGAAGAGATCGTCACGATGCGGACGAAATGGGTGCCGGAGGTGGCGTAATCGTCTAAGCCCCTTCTCCCTCCGGGAGAAGGGGTTGGGGATGAGGGGGAGCTTCGCCAAAGGCGTAGCGTGAGTTTGCAGGCGTGGCGCCCCCTCACCCCAACCCCTCTCCCAAGGGAGAGGGGCTTTAAGGTCAGCGCCCTGAGCTTCCGCTCTCACCCAATCCCTTTAGCTCCAGCGCGACTTGCTTGAGACTGTCGCGGATGGCTTTCAGGCCGCCGCCGCGGCCGGCATGGGCGAGGAGTTGGCGCCAGGGGGGCTGGCCTTCGTCGGGGCCCTTGACGGCGAAGTGGGCCGAGCGCGGCAGGGCAGCCGTCATCAGGGCTTTCGACAGCGGGAAGCCGGCGATAGCGTCATAGACGCCATTACGCGCGTCGCCTTCGAAGGTCGATTGCTCGTTGCGGTTCACGGCGTTGAACAGGACCGAGAGAGCCGGGCGTTTGCCCGCCTCGATCTGATCCTTGATGACGAGATTGAGCAGGCGCACGCCGCGCAGCGAGTAGATGTCGGCGTGCATCGGCGCAATGACCCGGTCGGCGGCTTCGAGCGCGCAGCGGGTGAGGAACGTGGCGTTGGGGTTCGTGTCGAAGACGATGAGATCGTATTCGCTCCGGTAGTGATCAATGGTGCGCAGGAAGCTCTGCTTGATCGCTGCGAGCGCGTCGCGGTCATTGGCGAAAGCGTATTTCGAAATCTCGAACTGGCCGCTGATCAGGTCGAGCCGTCCCGCGGGTCCGTCCGTACCCAGAATTTCGTGGACGAAGCCGTCGCGTGCGGCCGGCGTGAAGGGCGCGGTGGTGAGCTCCAGCCAGTTCTCGGCGGGCGAGGCGGCGTCCTTGGCGTGCAGGCGCGAACGCTCGAACAGCGAGATGACCGAGCGGTCCACGCCGGAGGAGGCGTCGGCATGGTCCATGCTGAAGAAGGTCTGCGTGAGATTGTATTGCGGATCGAGATCGACGAGCAGCACGCGGCCGCCAAAGGCCTCCTGCCAGGCGCCGGAAAGCTGGCCGGTCACCGTGGTCTTGCCGACGCCGCCCTTGAGATTCATCACGGCGATGACGGGGCACTTTTTCTTGTAGGCGGAGGAGACCTCCGCAACGAGCTGGTCCATGCCGTCCGGCAGGGCGGAGGAGAGGCGCAGCAGTGGCTGGACTTCGGCCTTGAAGAAGCCGTTCAGGCGCGCCTTGTCGATCTGGTAGGGGATGATCCGGATGCCGTTCGCCTTGGCGGCCTCGACATCCGCGCGCACGGTCCGCGAGCGCACGGCGGCGGCTGACACAAGCACGATGACGGCGAACGAGGCGGCGATGTCACGGTCGGCGACAGCGCGGTCCGGCTCGCCCACGACATACTTGTCCGCGATTGCAGCGGCGCGCAGCGCCTCGTGCAGCTGCAGCAGCGCATCGGAATCGGCGCCGGAATGGCTGATATAGACATGCGGCATGGCGCAGCGGACCTTTTGCTCAACCCTTGATTCCCCAGCGCCTTTTAGCCGCCAGACCCCTTCCGGGACCAGCGCCGTGCTGTGAATTTATGGTGAAACTTGAGCATCTGCCTGCCATGTGATTTATGCCGCCCACGCTTGGAGCTGACACGCAATGACCTGGACCCCTTCCGACTGGCGCAAACTGCCCGCACTGCACATCCCTCAGGACTATCCTGATGCGGGCGCGCTGGCGGCTGTCGAACACCGTCTTCGGAGCTATCCGCCGCTGGTGTTTGCGGGCGAGGCGCGGCGCCTGAAGGCGCGGCTGGCCGATGTGGCCGCCGGCAACGCGTTCCTGCTGCAGGGCGGGGACTGCGCCGAGAGCTTCAAGGAATTCCACCCGGACAATATCCGCGACACGTTCCGCGTGATCCTGCAGATGGCGGTCGTGCTGACCTTCGCCGCGGCCAAGCCCGTGGTGAAAGTCGGCCGTATCGCGGGCCAGTTCGGCAAGCCGCGTTCGGAAGACACTGAAACGCAGAACGGCGTGACGCTGTCTTCCTACAAGGGCGACAATATCAACGGCATGGAGTTCACGCCGGAAAGCCGCACGCCGGATCCCGAGCGCCTCGTCCAGGCCTATTCGCAATCGGCGGCGACGCTGAACCTGCTGCGCGCATTCAGCCAGGGCGGCTATGCGAGCCTTGCGAACGTGCAGCGCTGGATGCTCGGCTTCGTGGATCGCTCCTCGCAGGGCGAGCGCTACCAGAAACTGGCGGACCAGATCTCGGCCTCGCTGCGCTTCATGCAGGCGGTCGGCCTCAATGCCGAGACCGTGCCGCAGATGGCGCAGGTGGAGTTCTACACGAGCCACGAGGCGCTGCTGCTCGGATACGAGGAAGCGATGACGCGCATCGATTCCACCAGCGGCGATTGGTACGACACCTCGGCGCACATCCTGTGGATCGGCCACCGCACGCGGCAGATCGATCATGCCCACGTGAACTGCTGCAAGGGCATCAAGAACCCGATCGGCATCAAGTGCGGCCCTGGTATGGGTACGGATGAATTGATCCGCCTGATCGAGACGCTGAACCCCGCCGATGAGCCGGGCCGTATCACGCTGATCTCCCGCTTCGGCTCCGAAGGCGTGGCGAAGGGCCTGCCGCCGCTGGCGCGCGCGGTGAAGAAATCCGGCCGCACGGTCGTCTGGTCGTGCGATCCGATGCACGGCAACACACTCAAGACGGGCACGGGCTTCAAGACGCGGCCTGTGGACCGTATCCTCTCCGAAGTGCGCCAGTTCATCGATATTCTGCCTGCGGAAGGTTGCTATCCGGGCGGCGTGCACTTCGAGATGACCGGCCAGAACGTCACCGAATGTATCGGCGGCGCGCAGGCGATCTCTGAGGAAGACCTCTCGAGCCGCTACCACACCCACTGCGATCCGCGTCTCAACGGCGAGCAGGCGCTGGAACTCGCGTTCCTGCTGGCCGAGAAGCTGCAAGCCGTGGAAGCTGCGGGCACGGAAGCGCGCAAGGCCGGCTGAGTTTTTTCTTTCGGTCTGCATCCAAACCCATCCGTCCCTGCATCTCACCCTTAACGGGGGAGATGCGCGTGGATGAACTGATCCGGACATTGATCGAGACGGGCATTCTGGCCGGGCTCGGCCTGGCAGGCGCGGTGCTGTTTCGCAGCGGCTTCCGGCTGCATTGGCTGGTCGCCGCGCTGGCGCTGAACCTCGCTTATCAGGCGCTGCTGACCCGCGGGTTCTGGTTGGTCCCCGATCCATTTCCGGCGGCGGACTGGAACTGGACCGGCAAATTGGCGGCGCTCGCGCTGACGCTGGCGGTGATGTCCTTGTCGGCCCTCGGCTGGGCGAAGTGCGGAATGCGGCTCGATCAGGGACCGCGCTGGCGCGGGGCGTTGCTGCTGCTCACCGTGCTGACCGGTCTGTTCTTCTGGATGGCGATCAGCGGCGCGGATGACAAGCCGGACGACCTTGAGACGATTGCGTTCCAGTGGACGATGCCGGGACTGGACGAGGAGCTTTTCTACCGCGGCACGTTGCTCCTCGCCCTCAACGAAGCGTTCCGGCCGAAAGTGTATGTGCTGGGCGCGCCGATCGGGTATGGCGGGCTGCTGACGACCATCCTGTTCGGCCTCACGCATGCGCTGAGCTACGAGGCTGGCGCGGTGGACTTTGACGCGATGACCTTCGCGATGACGGGCGTGCCCGCGCTCTTGCTGATCTGGCTGCGCGAGCGGACGGGCAGCCTTTTGATGCCGGTGATCGGGCACAATGTGGCGAACGGCGCCTCGACGCTGTTCTGAGGGGCGAACGCTCCATCGCCCGGAACGACTGTTTTCGAGCGCGGCGGTCATCGGCCCGGCGAAGACAAGGGCGCGCCTTTGGCCCTATCCGGCCGGTTAGGGTGAAAGCGAGGTTCTAACGAATCCGCACTCCTCAATCCAGGTTTGCGGCAACACATTGACGGCGACGTCGGCATTTAGTTCGTAGAAGTTCATCTCGGAATAGCTCCAAGCGTAAGGCACGCAGTTCTTAATTGCGGCGCCGTGTAGAAAAAACTGAAATTCTTCTGGCACATTCCTCAACGAAGCTACGAGAGAGCGAGTAAACACCTGGTCGGGGGCGAG
>JAIXVM010000299.1 GCA_027482995.1 Hyphomonadaceae bacterium
CCCTCGGCGGCGAATACCGGTTCCAGCAACGGGTCACCGATCTCGAGCTCGACCGCGGCCCGGATGGGGGGCAGCGCGTTCGCGGCGTTCACCTGCATACGGGAGAATTCTTGGAGGCCGACCATGTGGTTCTCGCGGTCGGGCATTCCTCGCGCGACACCTTCCAGGCGCTTTACGACCGGGGCGTCCATATCGAAGCCAAGCCTTTCTCCATCGGCTTCCGGATCGAGCATCCGCAGTCCTGGATCGACATGGCCATGTTCGGCGCTTGTGCCGGACATCCGGATCTCGGTGCGGCGGCCTACTCGCTCTCGCATCACTGCGCCAACGGCCGCACGGTTTACAGCTTCTGCATGTGCCCGGGCGGCACCGTTGTTGCCGCCGCGTCCGAACCAGGCCGCCTCGTCACCAACGGCATGAGCCAGTACTCGCGCAATGAGCGCAATGCGAATGCCGGATTTGTGGTCGGGATATCCCAGGCCGATTATCCCAGCGATCATCCGCTGGCGGGCATCGAACTACAGCGCGATCTCGAAACGCGCGCCTTCGCCGCTGGCGGGCGCGACTATTTTGCCCCCGGCCAGCGCGTCGGCGACTTTCTCGCGGCCCGCTCGTCCAGCACGCTTGGCCCCGTCATCCCGAGCTATCGCCCGGGCGTTCGCCCCACCGACCTCGCCCCTCTGATGCCGGACTATGTCATCGAGGCGATGCGCGAGGCGCTGCCGGTCTTCGGCCGCAAGATCCCGCGCTACGATGATCCGGATGCCTTGCTGACCGGCGTCGAAACCCGGACCTCTTCGCCGATCCGCATCACGCGCGGCGCGGACTTCCAGAGCCTCAACGTGCGCGGCCTCTTCCCGGCCGGCGAAGGCGCGGGCTATGCCGGCGGCATCCTCTCGGCTGCCGTGGACGGCATCAAGATCGCCGAAGCCGTTGCCAAGGCCACGGCGGGGTCACAGGCCGTGAAAACCTGATACCGGCCTGGTATCAGAAGTTACTTCGGCTTCGCGCGCCCACTCGTCGGAATATCCCGGAAAGCGACTTCCTTATCAACGCGGATGTCACCCGGCAGTCCAAGCACGCGTTCGCCGATGATGTTGCGCAGGATTTCGTCCGATCCACCCTCGATCCGCGTGGCGGGCGATCGCATCAGCATCGCCTGGAAGCGCCCCTGTTGCGGGCTCTCATCATCCCAGACGACGCCGGCCTCGCCTTGCAGATCCAGCGCAAAGATGGCGAGATCCTGCATGGCCGCGCCGGCCACCAGTTTGCCGATCGAGTTTTCGGGCCCGGGTGTTTCGCCCTTTGAAAGGGCCGAAATCGCCCGCATCCCGGTATACTTCAAGCCGCTTTGCTTCACCGCAATCTGGGCGAGTTTCGATCGAACTGCAGCGTCCTCAACCGCCGGGCGTCCCTCGATTTCGGCTTCCATGCAGAAGCGAAACAGTTCGGGGAATCCGGTCGACATCCCGGAGCCGATCGACAGGCGCTCGTTCATCAGGGTCGTGAGCGACACTTCCCAGCCCTGCCCGACTTCGCCGAGGCGCTGAGAATCCGGGATGCGCACATCCGTGAAATAGACCTCGTTGAATCCGGACGCACCGTTGGCCTGCTTGATCGGCCGGATCTCGACGCCCGGCGAGGTCATCGACAGGAAGAACATCGTCAATCCCTTGTGCTTCGGCACGTCGGGATTTGTCCGTGTGATGAGCAGTCCCCAATCCGAATGCTGGGCGCCGCTCGTCCAGATCTTCTGGCCATTGACGATCCAGTCGCCCGACCCGTCATCGGCCTTCACGGCGCGTGTGCGCAGGCCCGCGAGATCGGAGCCGCTCGCCGGTTCGGAGAACAATTGACACCAGATATGCTCACCGCTGGCCAATGGCGGCAGGAGCTTGCGTTTGTGCTCTTCGCTCGCCCAGGCCATGACGGTCGGGCCGCACATGCCATGCCCGATCGTGAACACACCCGTAAGGGCCGCATACGGACCTTCTTCCTGTCCCCAGATCACGCGCTCAATCGGCGTGCGCGCTGCGCCGCCATATTCCTTCGGCCAATGCAGGCAGGCCCAACCGGCCTCAGCCTTCTTCTTTTGCCAGGCCTTGCCAGCCGCAATCGGATCCTCGCTGACGACGCCGTTCGAACCGAAATTCGCGCGTTTCAACTCGGCTTCAAGATGCGTCGGTGCGTTCGCCTTGATCCAGGCACGGACCTCGGAACGGAAAGCGGCTTCTTCGGCTGTGTCTTCGAAATCCATCTGTCATTTCCTCCTGTCAGGCCGCTGCGCCGGCATTGCCAGCACTCATGCGTTCAATCAGCTGAGATTCCCAGGTCGAGAGTGACCCGAGCGAAAGCGCGAGGGCATTCGAGCGCCGGTAAAACAGATGGCAGTCGAACGCCCACGTAAAGCCCATGCCGCCGTGGACCTGGATATTGTTCTTGGCGCAGTGCTGAAACGCGGTCGTCGCCGAAACCCGTGCCGTTGCGGCGGCAACTGGCAGCTCTGCCGCGCCCGACACCAGCGCCCAGGCGCCGTAATAGCAATTCGAGCGGGCCAGCGTTGCCGACACATACATGTCGGCCAGCATATGCTTGATCGCCTGGAACGATCCGATCGGACGACCGAAAGCCATCCGCTCCAGGGCATAGTCGCGCGCCATCTCGAGCGCGCGGTCTGCGCCGCCCAACTGCTCGAACGCCATCAGGATCGCGGCGCGGTCGAGAACTTGGGACGCGATGTGCCAGCCATCGCCTTTCGTCCCAAGCAGTTCCGCCGGCGCGCGATCAAAGGTCAGGCGTGCCTGCCCCCGGGTGGGATCGATGGACTCAAGCGTCTCGCGGCGAACACCGTCGGCTTTCAGGTTCACCAGATAAAGCGACAGCTTTCCGCCCTCGTCCCGGGCTGACACGATCACAAAATCGGCAACATCGCCATCCGCGACGGGCGACTTCGTGCCGGTCAGTTTTCCGCCCTCGACTTTGGCATGGATCTTCTCCGGCGACGTGCGTCCCTGTCCCTCGCTCATTGCGAAGGTGCCGATGGCCTCGCCATTCGCCAGCTTCGGCAGCCACGTTTCCTTCTGCGCTTTCGACCCGGCGGCGAGCAGAAACTCGGCGGCAAGGTAAATCGAAGACGAGACGGGCACGGGCGCCATCACCCGGCCAAGCTCTTCCGCCACAACGCACAGCTCAAGATGCGTCAGACCGGAGCCACCATACTCTTCCGGAATGGCCGCGCCCAGGACGCCGAGCTCCGCGAGGCCGCGATAGACCTCCTTGTCGTAACTTTCGGGCCCCTCAAGAATGGCGCGCACGGCGCTTGGCGGGCACTTCTCGCTGAGAAAGCGCCGCACGTGATCGCGCAGAAGCTTCTGATCGTCCGAAAAATCCAGATTCACGTGGCATCTCCCAGTCTCTTGAACAGCGAGTCGATCGAGCGAACGCTCTCGACAAGCTCCAAATACTCCAATCGATTTTCGAGTTGACCCGGCAACAGGTCAATCCATGCCCCCGAGGCAGCCTCGTGGCAGTTGCAGCTTCAATCGCAGGTCCGCAGGCTCAGCGCATGAGCGCGTCGAGGATCGCAGGCAGCGCGCTTTTGGCCTTGGCGCGCATTTCCTCGTCGGTTGCATCCTGGATCGGATGCGGCACCAGAACATAGCGCGCGTCCGCCATGCCGAGGGCGTTTCGCTGGAAATTGGCTGCTTCATCAAACTCTGACGAGGCGATTGAGACCGATGGGATTCCCTGGATTTCAAACCAGACTGTGTCGTGCAGACTGCACGTCGTGCAGGAACCTCAGTCAGCCAAAGCTTCGACCAGATAGTCGACCTGAGCCGCAATATCGCGCCGCATATCGTCCGGGCACGGCTTGGTGAAGGTGGGCTTGGCAAACCGCTTGACGGTGACGTCGGGTGCGGCCGCTTTGAGTTGGCGCTCAAGCTCATCGAGCAGCACATTTCCGCGCGGCTTGCGGATGTCCAGAAGCCCGATTGTGCCCGTCAACGTGCCCGTTCGGGCCGTGACCTGCCGCGCGACGGGCTTTCGCTCATCGGTCGGATCAAGGATTGTCGTCATGTTTCATCCTTCTTCTGCTCAGGATTGGGCGGATCATACCCTGTCCCGGCAAAGTCTCTAGCCCAAATCGATCTTGCGCGAGACCGACTGCGATCCGATTTCGCCTGTTGCCCAGCCGTGAAAGGCTGAACTGAACTTGCCGGCGTCGGACCCGGCGACGACGATATGGATGTACTCGTCGCCGGCAAACTTCGGCGCAGCCACCTTGAGTTTGTCGGGGCCGAGTTTCTCCGCCGTCGCTTTCGAGATACCGGCGCCAGACGTGTCGCTCGCCACCATCTCGCTGAGCGGGCGGGACGTCACTTCCTGAATGCGCGCGCGCAGCTGCGCCTTCGTATAGGGCCCCTGGCTCATCAACGTGTCGATATGTTCGGGGCAGACGACCAGCAACGTATCGACGGGCAGATTTCGCAACTTCGGAAGAAAGACACTTTCCAGCCCCAGGCCGATGGAGCCTGCGACCTGCTGCGGCTCGCGCGATTCCTGATCGACAATGTGCACAGGGCCACCGGTCATCGCGAAAACGGTGACAACGGAATCTTCCTTGTTGAAGCCCCGCTCAACATGCAGGGGCGGCCAGGGCGAGCGCTCTTCGTTTTCGGCAAAGCACATCGTGTACTTCATCGGATTGCCGAGCGTGGACCGCTCGACACCGCCCGGCTTTCCGCCGCCAACGTTTCCAACAATAAGGCGCAGGGCACGCCCGATCGTGGCATTGGCGCGGTTGCCTGATCCGAGCGCGCCAAGTCCCTTGTTCATGCCAATCCGGTCCCGGATCGGGCCATTGACCACAATCACGGGCGCCGCGCCCATCGTTGTCGCGGTGACGCCATGGATGTTGAACGCGTCCGTACACACGGCCTCCAGAGCGGCGATCAACACAGGCATGTATTCCGGTTTGCAGCCCGCCATCACGGCATTGATGGCCACCTTTTCGGTGGTTGCCTCGCCCATGTTGGGCGGCACGACCGCGATCAGGTCCTGCGGCGCGCGATGCGTGCCTCCGAGCATCTTGAGCACACGTTCGGGTGTCGGTGGAACCAGAGGCAAGCCGTCCGAAAAGCCCTGATCGAACATGAACTCAACCACGTCATCGGCTTCGGCAATGTCGATGCGGCGCGCGCGCAGCACTTCGCCGCTCGCCGCTGCCTGCAGGCGATCAAATATCTCCGGACACAGATGACGCGAGCCGCAGCCCGGCCGCCAGGCTGGCAGCGAGTCCCAATCGATCTGGGCCTGCGGCAGATCAAGGCTTGCCGCGATGTCGGCGCTGAGCGCCTGCCATTCCGCACGCACGAAACCTTCGAAATGTTGCCGGACCGAACCATCAGTATTCAGCCAGAACACGGACGGCACGATTTCGATGTCCCAATCGAAGGAGACTTTGCAGTCCGCATCGTCAAGCACGGGAAAGGTTAAGTCGTGACGTGTCGCAAACACGGCATTTGCCTCGCCGGATTGAGCCGGCATCAGCACCTTCAGTTTGTCGCCATACGCCCGGTGCAAGGCTTCGACGACGGGCGCCGCCGTATTGCAAGTCTCGCAGTCTTCCTTGACGAAGACGACAAGGCAGCTTCCGCCGGTTGGAAACGCATGCGTGCCACCGCCCAACGATTTCAGAGAGAAACCCGGCTTCGTTTCGGTCATGGGATTTCTCCGTGGTGTTTCCGCTTATTGGGGCTCGGCTGGCGACTTTGTCCAGAGATGCTCCCGCCCTGGCGGAGGTGGATGGGAATCGAACCCACCACACGCCGCATCGGCGTGTCCGTGGTTTTGAAGACCAGGGAAGCCACCAGACTCCAGTCACCTCCAAGACGTGTTCACAGTAACGATGCCAGGCGGCGCGTCAAACTCAGACCAAGTAGCGCGTGTCGCCCTTCCGCCGGGTTATCCCTGCCGAGTCAAAATGCTCGAGGAGCGGGACAATGAACTTCCGGCTGGTTTTCAGCGCCGCACGCGCCTCCCCGGTCGTAAACGCCGCGTCACCCGGAAAGCTTGCTTTGAGCGCTTGCTCCGCTTCGATAACTGCCTCCGCATGAAGCAGAATCGTCTGCTTCAACGAGACATTAAACAGACGGACAACAGTTCCGGCCTCAATCAGAAGTTCGATCAAGTCGGCATCGACAGACGCCCGCATCAACATTTCTAGACCAGTCGGCGCGAGACCTCCCGATTTCAATTCACCTGCCACACTGTCCATCCGCGCCTTTTGCTCCGGTGTCAGGTGATGGGAAGGCGTATGCGCTGCCAGCGCCACATAGGCGCCGGTCATCCGGATTACGCCGCCCGCCACAAGTGTTGTCTCGGCATGATCCGTGAGCGCAGGCGCGAGCCGAGTGTCGCGGACATCTGACCGAAGCGCACGCGCCTTCAACGGATTCGCCATATGATAGGCGGCAAGGCGCGCCATGTAGTCCTCCTCTGCAAGCCGGGCTGCCGCTGCGGTTGAGAGTATCCCGTCCGTGATTTCTACAAACCCGTGGCCGAGGCATGCCCGAACATCCGAGACCGTCGAACGTGCCAAACGGGCGATATCCGGCAAACGCGCGCTGCCTGTATACTCATCGGCCAGCGCAGCCGCCAACGCGCGCAAGTCACGCTGCTCCGCAGCTTTCAGGGTGGCGATCCGCAACGCCTTGCCGGATTTGACGGGTGCCGCGGCTGGGTCGAGAATTACAGCGCCGCCCAGCGTCTGCTGCGGCGAGAGACTTCGCAGGATGGCCCGTTGCCCGGCAAAGGCAGCAACCGGCGTTGCAAAGCGCAGTTGCGCAAACCCCATGCCTCCGGGTTCGATCTGTTTGGCATCCATCAGCCGAACCGTCGCAACCGCCTGGGACGTGGCATACAGTGTACGGACGTTCTCCATATGACGCAGACTACGGTCGGCCTCCGCCAGGATGGAGATGGTCACATCAAGGTTCAGCGAACGCGAACAAACTCCGGGGGCGTGCAGAACATCGCCAGGCTTGATATCCCCGGATGCGATGCCGCGAAGGTTCAGCGCCGTCCGCTCGCCGTCACGCGCCTCTGCCACATCGTTGCCGCGCACCTGAACACGGCGGATCGCGACCGTCTCGCCGGTCGAAGCCAGCACGAGTTCATCCTCAGGCTTGAGCGCGCCGCCCAATAGCGTGCCGGTCACAACCGTGCCGTGCCCCTCGGAGACGAAAACGCGGTCAATCGCGAAAAAGGCACCGGGCGGCGCGGACGCTGTCGGCACTCTTGCCAGGTCCGCCAAGGCAAAACCAAGTTCTTCCAACCCTTCGCTGCTCAATGCCGAGCAGAAGACCATCGGCGTGTCCCGAAAGCAGGTTCCGGCCAGTGACGCGCGCAGGTCCGCCATCCGCCTTTCCCGTTCGGCGCTCGGCACAAGATCGGCCTTGGTCAACGCGATCAGACCGGGATGTATGCCAAGGGTTTCCACAATCTGGATGTGCTCTAGCGTTTGCGGTTGGACGCCCTCGGATGCAGACAGCACGAGAATCGCCGCCCGGGCACCTGACGCGCCGGACACCATGGCCCGAATGAAACTCTCATGGCCGGGGGCATCGATCAGATCGATCACGGCGTCCCCAAATTGGCGATAGGCATAGCCGGCTGTGATGGAGAGACCTCGGGCTTTCTCTTCAGGCAGCCTGTCTGTATCGATGCCCGTCAGGGCACGGACGAGGGACGTTTTGCCGTGATCGACATGCCCGATCACGATGACCGGACAAGAGGTCACCGGATTTGCAGCCCGCAGAATGCATCGACAACCTTGATGACTTCGTCATCCGTCAGCGTGCGTACGTCCATCACAAAGCGGCCTTCGCGGATCATGCCGATGACGGGCGGCTGCGCTTTCCGCAAAGCGGCGGCGAGCGCATCCGGCGAGTGATGCGGCGCGACAACCGAAACGGCGTGACTCTCAAGATGCTTTTGCGGCAGCGAGCCGCCACCGACGAATGCCTCGCTCGACACTGACCTTGTGTCATCGAAACCCGACGCCATGAGCGCCGCAGCAAGTCTGTCAGCCCGGGCACGCACGTCATCGATGGACTGGGAAATCGCGCGCAGCACCGGCACGCTGCGAAACGGATCATGTGGCGCACGGTAAAGGCGCAGTGTTGCTTCCAGCGCCGCAAGCGAGAGCTTGTCGATCCGCACGGCCCGGCAAAGCGGATGCGTCTTCAGACGGCGGATTATATCGGCGCGTCCCGCAATGATTCCGCATTGCGGGCCGCCGAGAAGCTTGTCACCGGAGAACATCACGATATCGACACCGGACTTCAGCACATCGGAGACGACCGGTTCATCCTGCAGGCCGTAAGGAGAAAGGTCGACAAGAACGCCGCTGCCAAGATCCTCCATCAGGATCGTGCCCGTCGCGTGCGCCAGCGCCGCAAGGTCTTCGCGCTTTGGCGCATGCGTAAACCCGACGATCTGATAATTGCTTGTATGGCTTTTCAGAAGGACCGCCGCGTCCGGATCAATCGCCTCTTCATAGTCCTTCGCGCGTGTCTTGTTTGTCGCCCCCACTTCCTTGAGGATCGCGCCGCTTTGCTGGATGACATCCGGCAATCGAAACGCGCCGCCGATCTCGATCAGTTCGCCTCGCGACGCGACCACTTTCCGGCCCTGCGCTGTGGCCATCAGGCTCAGCAGGACCGCCGCCGCGCAATTGTTAACGACGAGGGCGGCTTCGGCGCCGGTCAGCTCGCATATGAGTTGCTCGACATGCGCGTAACGGGAGCCGCGCCTTCCGGTGTCCAGATCCAGTTCCAGATTGGAGTGATCGGCGCCGGCCGCCTGCACAGCCGCAAGCGCTTCAGGCGCGAGCCGAGCGCGACCGAGATTCGTGTGGATGATGATTCCCGTCGCATTGATGGCAGGCCGCAGGTTGGGTCTGCGCGCCGTCTCTATCGTCTCGGCAAGCCCATCTGAAAAAGCCGCTCCCCCAAAGTCTGGAAGCTCCGTCAAATGACCCGCCTTGACGTCGCGGCGCAAAGCCTCAAGCGCCGCGCGCAGGGCATCTGCCACTTCCTGGCGCGAGTATGCGCTCAGCAAGCTGGCCATACCCGGTGTTCCGAGCAGCGCGTCCACCTGAGGCAATTGTCTCAAGAGAGTGCTCATCCGCGATCCTTGGCCTACCGGAGGCGGGACTTTAAGGGCAGTTCAAGGCGGATCAAGTCACGGCGCAGCCCGCGACAGCCCGGGCGGCTGGCGCTCCGGCGCGCACGCGCCTAGACATCGCGGGAAATGGGAACAAGGGCACCCTTCCAGCATGCAGCCTGAGTGGCCTCTCTCGAGAAATCTCGTCCTCGTCGGGGGCGGACACACGCATGCGCTGGTGCTGCGCAAATGGGGCATGAAGCCACTTGCCGGCGCGCGGGTGACCCTGATCAACCCTGCCCCAACCAGCTCCTACACGGGCATGTTACCGGGCCATGTTGCCGGGCACTACGCCCGCGAAGACCTCGAGATCGATCTTGTCCGCCTTGCCCGGTTCGCAGGCGCCCGCATCATCTTCGACAAGGCTTGCGGCCTCGACCGGCAAGCGCGGCGCGTTCACCTCGAAGGGCGCCCGCCGGTTCAGTACGATGTCGTCTCACTCGATATCGGCGCCACCGCGGCCCTGCCGGAGGTCGACGGATTTGAAGCACACGCACACTCGGTGAAACCGCTCGGCGCCTTCGCAGAAGCCTGGCAAAGCTTTCTCGATATCCCGCGCGCCTCGAATGCACGCGCCGACTGTATCGTCATCGGCTGCGGCGTCGCGGGGGTCGAACTCGCGCTTGCCATGGCCAGTCGCTTGA
>JAIXVM010000271.1 GCA_027482995.1 Hyphomonadaceae bacterium
CCGCGAAGCCGATCGAAGTGCGCATGGGTAAGGGCAAGGGCGGCGTCGACCGCTGGGTTGCCCGTGTGGCCCCGGGCCGCATCCTGTTCGAGATCGACGGCGTGACCGAAGAGACCGCCCGTCTGGCTTTGTCGCTCGGGGCTGCAAAGCTTCCGATCAAGACCAAAGTCGTCAAGCGCATCGAGGGGATCTGAGGCCATGAAAGCTGCTGACGTGAGAGCGAAAACGGCGGACCAGCTCGGTGACGAGCTCGTGAAGCTGAAGAAAGAACAGTTCAACCTGCGTTTCCAGGCGGCCACCGGCCAGCTTGAGAAAACGGGCCGCGCGACGGAAATCCGCCGCGACATCGCACGGATCAAGACGATCCTTCGTGAAAAAGCCCAGGCTGGAAAGGCGTAAGGAGACCGACATGCCAAAACGTACCATGAGAGGCGTCGTTGTTTCCGCCAAGCAGGACAAGACTGCCATTGTCCGGATCGAACGGACCTTCACGCACCCGATGCTGAAGAAGATCGTTCGCCGGTCGAACCGTTACCACGCCCATGACGAAGGCAATGTCGCCGTCGAGGGCCAGACCGTGACGATCCGCGAATGCGCCCCGAAGTCCAAGCTGAAGCGCTGGGAACTCGTCACCGATGAAGGGACTCAATCATGATCCAGATGCAGACAAACCTGCGCGTCGCCGATAACTCGGGTGCCCGCCGCGTGATGTGCATCAAGGTGCTCGGCGGCGCTGCGCGCCGTTACGCCTCGGTGGGCGACGTGATCGTCGTCTCGATCAAGGAAGCGATCCCGACGGGCCGCGTGAAGAAGGGCGACGTCCGCAAGGCCGTAGTCGTCCGCGTGTCGAAGGACATCAACCGGGCCGACGGCTCGACGATCCGCTTCGACTCGAACGCTGCCGTCCTGATCAACAACAACGGCGAGCCGATCGGCACGCGGGTGTTCGGACCGGTTCCGCGCGAACTTCGCGCCAAGAACCAGGTGAAGATCGCCAACATGGCGCCGGAGGTTCTGTAGTCATGGCCGCGAAGATCAAGAAGGGCGACACCGTCGTCATCATCTCGGGCAAGGACAAGGGCACGCAGGGCGAAGTCCTGAAAGTGATGCCCGACGAGAACAAGGTCGTGGTTCGCGGCGTTGGCCTGGTGAAACGTCACCAGAAGCCGAGCCAGATGGACCCGGGCGGCATGAAGTCGTTCGAAGCGGCGATCCATGTCTCGAACGTCGCCCATGTCGATCCGCGCGATGGCAAGGCCGTCCGCGTCGGATTCAAGATTGACCAGCACGGCCGCAAGACGCGCTTTGCAAAACGCTCAGGGGAATCGATCGATGTCTGAGGCTTATGAACCCCGCCTCAAGCGGCTCTACCGGGAACAGATCCGGGCGAAACTGCAGGAGCAGTTCAACTATTCGAACCCGATGAAGGTTCCGAAGCTCGACAAGGTCGTGATCAACATGGGCGTGGGTGAAGCCACCTCCGACTCCAAGAAGATCAAGTCCGCCCTCGCCGAGCTCGAGCGCATCGCCGGCCAGAAGCCCGTCGCCACCAAGGCCCGCAAGTCGATCGCCGGCTTCAAGCTGCGCGAAGGCATGCTGATCGGTGCGAAGGTCACGCTGCGCCGCGACCGGATGTACGAGTTCCTCGACCGGCTGACGACGATCGCCCTGCCGCGCGTGAAAGACTTCCGCGGTCTCAACGGGAAAAGCTTCGACGGTCGTGGCAACTACGCCATGGGCATGAAGGAGCACATCGTGTTCCCAGAGATCAACTATGACGAGGTGGATGAGGTGCGCGGCATGGACATTATCGTCTGCACCACCGCCGAGACGAACGAAGAAGCCAAAGCACTCCTCGCAGAGTGCGGCTTCCCGTTCCGTAATTAGCGCCAGGAGATCTGCTTAGATGGCAAAGAAGAGCGCAATCGAGAAGAACAACAAACGCAAGGTCCTGGCCGAGCGTTACGCCGCCAAGCGCGCGCAG
The DNA here is from genome assembly GCA_027482995.1 of Hyphomonadaceae bacterium. GTDB lineage: Bacteria > Pseudomonadota > Alphaproteobacteria > Caulobacterales > Hyphomonadaceae > Hyphomonas. The sequence goes on from JAIXVM010000271.1 coordinate 1,985, forward strand.
CTGAAAGCTGCCGCGATGGATGAGAACCTGTCGCTGGAAGACCGCTTCAAGGCGCGCATCAAGCTCGCCCAGATGCCGCGGAACACCGCGCCGACCCGGGTGCGTAACCGCTGCGAAGTCACCGGCCGTCCGCGGGCGTTTTATCGTAAACTGAAGATGTCGCGGATCGCGCTGCGTGAGCTTGGCTCGCGCGGCCAGATCCCCGGCCTCGTGAAATCCAGCTGGTAGGAGAGGAGGGAAGACATGAACATTTCTGATCCCCTCGGCGATATGCTCACCCGCATCCGCAACGCCCAGATGCGTGGCATGACGAAAGTCGTGACCCCCGCCTCGAAGCTGCGCGTCCGCGTGCTCGATGTGCTCGCTCTTGAGGGCTACATCCGTGGGTACACCGAAATCGAGAAGGACGGTCACAAGTCCCTCGAGATCGAACTCAAGTATTATGAAGGTCAGCCGGTCATCTCCGAGATCAAACGCATCTCGAAGCCAGGCCGCCGGGTCTATTCGTCCGTGTCTGACATTCCGCTCGTGCGCAATGGTCTGGGCATCTCGATCCTGTCGACATCGCAGGGCGTGATGTCGGACAATGCTGCGCGCGCCAAGAATGTCGGCGGCGAAGTTCTCTGCCGCGTATTCTAGGAGGCATATCAGATGTCCCGTATTGGAAAGCTTGCGATCTCTGTTCCGGCCGGCGCCACCGTGTCGGTCAGTGGACAAACGATCAAGGCCAAGGGCCCGAAGGGCGAGCTGACGCTCGTGCTTCCGGACGTGATCACGCCGACGCTCGACAAGACCGAGCTGTCGGTGCTGCCGCGCGCTGACCTGCTGAAAGCGGCCAACGAGTCGATCGAAGCCGCCAAGGCGAAAGGCAAGCGTCCTCCGACGCTGGCCGAAGCGCTGGACGCAAATGCCCGCACCCAATGGGGCACGGCACGCGCCTGCGCGGCCAACCTCGTTCACGGCGTCACGACCGGTTACTCGAAAACGCTTGAACTCGTCGGCGTGGGCTACCGCGCGCAGATGCAGGGCAAGGACCTGAAGCTCGCCCTCGGCTATTCGCACGAGGTGATTTTCAAGGCTCCTCCGGGCATCACGCTGGCATCGTCGAAGCCGACCGAGATCGTGATCACCGGCGCTGACAAGCAGGCCGTTGGCCAGGCCGCCGCCGAGATCAAGAAGTTCCGTCCGCCAGAGCCTTACAAAGGCAAGGGTATCCGCCTGCAGGGCGAATACGTCCGCCGCAAGGAAGGCAAGAAGAAGTAAGCCATGAAGACGTCACGCGAAAAAATGCAGCGCCGCGCTCAGCGGGTCCGCACGAAGCTCCGCAAGGTGGCCGAAGGGCTTCCGCGCCTGTCGGTGTCGCGCAGCCACAAGAACATCTCGGTGCAGATCATCGACGACGAGAAGGGCATCACGCTCGCCTCGGCTTCGACGCTCGAAACCGAAGTGCTCGGCGATGCGAAAGCCGGTGGCAACATCGAAGCAGCGGCACGGGTCGGCAAGGCAATTGCCGAGCGCGCCAAGAAGGCCGGTGTTGAAGACGTTGTCTTCGATCGCGGCGGTTACATGTTCCACGGCCGAGTGAAAGCTCTGGCAGACGCCGCCCGTGAGGGCGGTCTCAAATTCTAGGGAGTTTGCCTGATGGTTGAGGAAAGAGGAGAGAAAAGAGGACGCCGCCGCGATCGCGAGACCCCGCGCGAACGCGACGATGAGTCCTCTGAACTCGTTGACAAGCTGGTTGGCATCAACCGCGTCGCGAAAACCGTGAAAGGCGGCAAGAACTTCGGTTTTGCAGCCCTCGTGGTGGTCGGCGACCAGAAGGGCCGGGCCGGCTTCGGCAAGGGCAAGGCTCGCGAAGTTCCGGAAGCCATCCGCAAGGCGACTGAAGAAGCCAAGCGCAACCTCGTGCGCGTGCCGCTTCGTGAAGGCCGCACCCTGCACCATGACGGCGCTGGCCGTCACGGCGCCGGCAAGGTGGTCCTGCGCGCGGCGCCTCCGGGTACCGGCGTGATCGCCGGTGGTCCGATGCGCGCCGTTATGGAAGTGCTCGGCGTCCAGGACGTCGTCGGCAAGTCGATCGGCTCGTCGAACCCCTACAACATGGTGCGCGCCACGTTTGATGCTCTCAAGGAGCAGGCAAGCCCGCGTACCATCGCGTCCAAGCGCGGCCTCAAGGTCCAGGATGTTGTCGGCCGCCGCGCCGATGGCGTGTCCGAAGCCGGCATGGCCGATTCGGCGAACTGATAAGGAGCGACCCCATGGCGTCCAAAACCCTCACCGTCCGCCAGATCGGCAGCCCGATCGGCCGCAAGCCGGACCAGCGCCAGACGCTGCAAGGCCTCGGCCTGAACAAGCTTGGCCGCAGCAAGGAACTTGTCGACACGCCTGAAGTGCGCGGCATGATCCGCAAGGTCTCCCATCTCGTGGAAGTGGTCGGCGAATAACGCGCACCCGCGCCCCGGCCCCTTTCCTCCGCATCTGAAAGTCTTGAAGTCATGAAACTCAACGATCTCTCCCCCGCCGAAGGCTCCACCAAGAAGCGCATGCGCGTTGGCCGCGGCGTTGGCTCGGGCAAGGGCAAGACGGCTGGACGCGGCGTCAAGGGCCAGAACGCGCGCTCCGGCGTGGCCGTGAATGGCTTCGAAGGCGGCCAGATGCCGATCTACATGCGCCTGCCGAAGCGCGGCTTCACCGCGCCGAGCAGCAAGACGCACGCCTGGGTCAACCTCGGCCGCATCGCAAAAGCGGTTGAAGCGGGCAACCTCGATGCCTCGAACGTGACCGAAGAGACCCTTGTGGCCGCCGGTCTTGTGCGCAACGTGCGGGACGGTGTTCGCCTTCTCGCGAAGGGCGATGCGCCGAAGAAACTGAAGATTACCGTGACGGGCGCTTCCAAAGCCGCCGTTGAAGCTGTTGAAAAGGCTGGTGGTTCGGTGACGATCACGGGCAAAAGCAAAGACGCCGCTGCGGAATAATCCGGGGGTTTTGCTCTACACCCCTTCACAAACCATACCTCGCCGCCGATCTTTGGCGGCGAACGTCTTTCAGGGAGGCTCGTGTAGCCGATGGCGAATGCTGCCGAACAAATGGCCCGCAACCTCAATTTTGGGACGTTCGCGAAGGCCAAGGATCTCCAGGCGCGGATCCTGTTCACTCTAGGTATTCTGGTCCTTTACCGCCTCGGCACATTCATCCCGCTTCCAGGCCTCGACCCGTCGCAATACGCGGCGCTGTTCGAAAGCCAGTCGAACGGTATCCTCGGCTCGATGAACCTGTTTGCCGGCGGCGCCGTCGAACGCATGGGTATCTTCGCCCTGAACGTGATGCCGTACATCACCGCGTCGATCATCGTGCAGATGATGACAACGGCCTCGCCCACCCTTGAAAAGCTCAAGAAGGAAGGCGAAGCGGGCCGCAAGCAGCTCAACCAGTATACCCGTTACCTGACACTCGCGTTCGCGCTGGTGCAGTCCTTCGCCATCGCCGGCGGCCTCGCGGCGGTCCGGCTTGAGGGCATTTCGTCCTGGTTCTTCATCCTGACCGGCGTTGTGACGCTGACTGGCGGCACGATGATGCTGATGTGGATGGGCGAGCAGATTACCGCCCGCGGCATCGGCAACGGCATCTCGCTGATCATCTTTGCCGGTATCGTGGCCGAACTGCCCCGCGCGATCTACAACCTCGTCGCCCAGGCGCGGACGACATCGGTGGATATCGGCTTCGTGCTGGCGATCGCGTTCATGGTGATCGCGCTGATCGTGTTCATCGTATTCATCGAGCGCTCGCAGCGCCGCCTCATCATTCACTATCCGAAGCGCCAGCAGAGCCAGGGCTTCGCCCAGGGCCAGCGCAGCTTCCTGCCGCTCAAGATCAACACAGCCGGCGTGATCCCGCCGATCTTCGCGAGCGCGCTGCTGATGCTGCCGATGACCGCTGTCGGCTTCCTCGGCGCGAACGCGGGGGCTGATCCGGCTTCGGCCTCCGGGGTCCTCGGTTGGCTCGCGGCGAACTTTGCGCCGGGCTCTTGGACCTACATCATCAGCTATTCCGTGCTGGTCGTGTTCTTTGCGTTTTTCTACACGCAGATCATGTTCAACCCGGAAGAGACAGCTGACAACCTTCGCAAGTATGGCGGCTTCATCCCGGGCATCCGCCCCGGTTCGAACACGGCGGCCTACATCGATTACGTCCTTACCCGCCTGACCACGATCGGCTCCGCCTACATCGTGTTCATCTGTATCCTGCCCGAACTGCTTCGACGCTACTTCCCCCAGATTCCTTTTTATATCGGGGGCACGTCACTCCTTATTGTCGTTTCCGTGACAATGGATACGGTGACGCAAATACAATCGCACCTGATCGCCCACCAGTATGAGGGGATGATCAAGAAGTCGAAGCTCGGGGGCAAGCGTAAGTGAACTTAATCCTGTTTGGGCCGCCTGCGGCCGGCAAAGGTACGCAGGCCAAGCGGCTCGTCGAGCAGCGCGGCTTTGTCCAGCTCTCGACCGGGGACATGCTCCGCGCCGCGCGGGCGTCCGGGTCGGACCTCGGCCAGCGGGTTGCCCGCATCATGGACGAAGGCGGCCTGGTCTCCGACGAGATCGTGATCGACCTGATTGCCGAGCAGCTTTCGGCCCGTGCCGGGGCGCCCGGCTTCATATTTGACGGCTTTCCCAGAACCATCGGGCAGGCCGAAGCGCTGGACCAGCTGCTGCAGTCGCGCAGCGAGCAGGTTGACCTGGTGATCCGGATGCGTGTGGACGACGAGCGCCTCCTGGCGCGCGTTACCAAGCGTTTCGAGGAGCAGGGCCGGGCCGATGACAACCCGGCGACCTTCTCGCGCCGTCTGGAGCGTTACTACGAAGACACTGCCCCGCTCGTGCCGCTTTACGCGGAACGCGGCGTACTCGTTGAAGTCGACGGGATGGGTTCCATCGAAACAGTCGCCACATCGATTGATGCGGCTCTGAAACAATCGGCCTGAACCGCACAGTTCTTCTGTTGACGGGCGAAAAAGCGTGGCTATAAGCCTCGACTCTTAGCTTCAGGCTTAACCGCCGGTGCGCGCGACGGGTTCTTTACCCGGCTGGCGCGCATTTCATGTTTGATCATCCGCTTGGGGAGAAACGGCCTTGGCCCGTATTGCAGGCGTAAACATTCCGACTAACAAGCGCGTCGTTATCGCGCTGCGCTATATCCATGGCATCGGCCCGGCTTTTGCCAAGGAAATCTGCGAGAAGGTCGGTGTCGAGGAATCGCGCCGGGTAAACCAACTCACGGACGCCGAAGTCATCAAGATCCGCGAAACGATTGACGCGGGCTACATGGTGGAAGGCGACCTTCGCCGCGACACCTCGATGAACATCAAGCGCCTGATGGATCTCGGCTGCTACCGCGGCCTGCGTCACCGCAAGAAGCTGCCCGTTCGCGGCCAGCGCACCCACACCAACGCGCGGACCCGCAAGGGCCCGGCAAAGCCGATCGCCGGCAAAAAGAAATAGGACTGAAATCCAATGGCCCGCGAAGCAAACCGTATCCGCCGCCGCGAACGCAAGAACATCACCACCGGTGTTGTTCACGTGAACTCGAGCTTCAACAACACGATGGTCACCATCACCGACGCCCAGGGCAATACCATCTCCTGGTCTTCGTCGGGCGTCATGGACTTCAAAGGCTCGCGTAAGTCGACGCCTTATGCTGCCCAGATGGCGGCTGAAGACGCTGCGAAGAAAGCCAAGGAGCACGGCCTCCAGACGGTTGAAGTGCGCGTGCGCGGTCCGGGTTCGGGTCGTGAGAGCGCGCTGCGCGCCCTCCAGGCTGCCGGTTTGACCGTGACGGCGATCAACGACACGACACCGATCCCGCACAATGGCTGCCGCCCGCCGAAGCGCCGCCGCGTCTAGCACTCTCGCCTTTCCCGCCTGCGCCCTCTCTGTGGCGCGGCTCTTCCTTTTCTGAGGAAACCTGATGACCAACGTGAATGACCGCAACTGGAAAGTGCTGATCCGTCCGAACCGTCCTGTCGTGCAGGCTGGATACGACACCAAGCGCAAAGCCAAGCTCGTCGTCGAACCGCTCGAGCGCGGCTATGGCACGACGCTCGGCAACGCGCTGCGCCGCGTTCTGCTTTCCTCGCTGCAGGGCGCTGCCATCATCGGCGTCCAGATCGACGGCGTCGTTCACGAGTTCTCGGCAATCCCGGGCGTGCGCGAAGACGTCACCACGATCGTGCTGAACCTCAAGCAGGTCGCCATCTTCATGGAATCGGAAACGCCGAAGCGCATGGTGCTTCGTGCGAAAGGTCCGGGCGAAGTCAAAGCCGGCCAGATCGAAACCTCGGGCGACGTCAAAATCCTGAACCCCGACCACGTCATCTGTACGCTGGATGGCGGCGCGGAAGTCCGCATGGAATTCACCGTTGCGACCGGCAAAGGCTATGTTGCCGCCGACTCTCACCGTCCGGAAGATGCCCCGATCGGCTACATCCCGATCGACGCGATCTACTCGCCAGTTCGCCGCGTCGGCTACCAGGTCGAGGACACGCGCGAAGGCACCGTGCTCGACTATGACAAGCTGACCCTTGATGTCGAAACCGATGGTTCGGTCTCGCCGGAAGACGCTGTGGCGTATGCCGCGCGTATCCTGCAGGACCAGCTCCAGCTCTTCATCAACTTCGAAGAGCCGACCCTCGAAGCCGGCGGTTCGGCCGACGAGACGGATCTCGGGTTCAACCCGGTTCTCCTCAAGAAGGTCGATGAGCTCGAACTCTCTGTCCGTTCGGCAAACTGCCTGAAGAACGACAACATCGTTTAC
>JAIXVM010000298.1 GCA_027482995.1 Hyphomonadaceae bacterium
GACGGCGGAAACGCCCGGTTCAACGCCAGAGACCAAAGACGAGACGCGCTGATGAACTTGCCCCTCCCCGTTTTCCTGCCGCAGGTCGCGACGGATCCGATCCATCAGTTCAAGATTTTCCCGCTGATCGACTGGTCGGCTGGCGGCTATAATCTCGCCTTCACCAACTCCAGCTCCTGGATGCTGGTCTCGACCGTTCTGGTGCTTGGCTTCCTCGGCATGGCCGCTTCGCGCGGCAGCCTGATCCCGAACCGGATCCAGTCCCTCGGCGAAATGTCCTACACCTTCATTTCGGACATGGTCCGTTCGACCGCGGGCGAAGAAGGCCTGAAATTCTTCCCGTTCGTCTTCACGCTGTTCTTCTTTATCCTGGGCGCCAACATCGTCGGCATGTTCCCGTATGCGTTCACCACGACGAGCCATATCGCCGTGACCGGCGCGCTGGCCGTGGTCGTGATCCTGATCGTGGTCGGCTATGGCATCTACAAGAACGGCCTTGGTTTCTTTGGCCTGTTCGCCCCGCACGGCGTGCCGCTGCCGGTGATGTTCTTCCTCGTGCCGATCGAGATCATCTCGTTCCTGGCGCGTCCCATCACCCTCGGCATGCGACTCTTCGCCAACATGCTGGCGGGTCACATCATGCTGAAGCTGCTGGCGATCTTCGTGGTCATGCTGGCCGGCGCCGGTCTGACGGCGGTCGCCTGGGTGCCTTACGTGCTGCTGATCCCGATCACGGCGCTCGAGTTCCTGGTCGCCTTCCTGCAGGCCTATGTTTTTGCCCTGCTGACCTGCGTTTACCTCAAAGACGCGATCCACCCGCACCACTGACCGGAGAGACCCGCCCGCCGGTGCGTCCAATCGCGCCTCGTCCTGCCCCTTGACGCTTCAACCCGAACACGCTTCACGGGCCCCATATCAACCCGAATCCCCCTCGATCCCAATAGGAGACTCCCATGGAAGGCAATATCACCGAAGGTCTGCGGTATGTCGGCGCTGGCCTCGCCACGCTCGGCATGATCGGCGCAGCAATCGGCGTGGGCAACATCTTCGGCTCGTTCCTCGACGCCGCGATGCGCAACCCCTCCGCTGCCCCGCAACAATCGGGCAACCTCTTCCTCGGTATGGCGCTCGCAGAAGCCCTCGGCCTCTTCGCGTTCGTTATCTCGATGCTGATCCTGTTCGCCGCGTAAGCAGCGCAGGTAAGGAGCAAGGCACGCCATGAGCTTGCTGGCATTTCTCGCAGAGACCGCCGCGCACGGCGGCGAGGCCGTGAAGGCGCCCTTCCCGGCGTTTGACCCGACCTGGTTTGCCTCGCAGCTGTTCTGGCTGGCCGTCTTCTTTGTCGGGATGTACTTCGCGCTGTCGCGGTCCATCCTGCCCAAGCTGGAAGGCACGCTGAAGCAACGGGCGAGCAGCATTGCTGCCGATCTCGATGAAGCCGCCCGCCTGAACAACCAGTCGGTCGAGGCGCAAAAGGCGCTGGAGATCCGGCTGGCACAGGCCCGCGCGCGTGCCCGGGAAACGTCCGACTCCGCGAAAGCGGCGGCCGAAACCGAACTGGCGCAAGTCACCGGGCGGGTCGATGCAGAGATGGCGTTGAAACTCGAGCGTGCCGAATCCCGCATTTCGAAACTGCGGGAAGACGCGATGAAGAATGTCGAGCAGATTTCCGTCGACGCAGCCGAAGCCATGATCGCTCGTCTTGGCGTCAAGGTGTCGAAGGCGGACGTCAAGAAAGCTGTCAGCTCTGTGCTGGAGACCCGCTGATGACACTTCGTACGCTGCTGACTTCGTCTGCTCTGGTCGCGATGGTTCCCGCCGCTTTGGCCGCGGGCGAAGGCGAAGGCCACGACACGCTGTTCACGCCGTTCACGGATACCGTCACGCACCTCGTGATGATCGGTATCCTGATCTTCTTCGCCATCCTGTGGCGGCTCGGCGTGTTCAAGACGGTGCTTGGCGGGCTCGACAACCGCGCTGAAGCGATCCGCAAGGAACTCGACGAAGTGGCTGCGCTGCGCGCACAAGCTGCCGAGGCCCTGGCCCAGGCGGAGCGCCGCCAGAAAGAAGCCGACCGCGAAGCTGAAGCGATCATCGAACAGGCGAAGCGCGATGCGCACGCCTTCCTCGAAGCCGCGAAGCAAGACCTTGCCGACAAGATCACCCGCCGCGAAGCGCAGGCCGAGGCCCGGATCGCCCGCGCCGAAGCAGAAGCCGCGAACGAAGTGCGCCGCGCAGCCGCCGATGCGGCGACCGAAGCGGCGCGCCGCGTGATGGCGGACCAAGCCGGTGCCGATCAGTTTGAGGCGGCAGCGCGCGAGATCGAAAAAGCGCTTAGCTAGACTGCGAGCATCAACCAGAAAAAAGCCGCCGGGTGTCCGGCGGCTTTTTTGTTTGTGCAAAGGCCAACCGGATCAGCCCGGATCGCTGGCCGTATCGTCCACGATGACGGGCTGGGTATCGTCAATGATCTGACCCGGCTCCAGCACACGGATCATCGAGCGCGGCACGGTGCCGGCCGGGCACGTGGTCGGCATTTGTGCGTTGGCGATTGCCGGCAAACCGCCATTCGTTGGCGGTGCAGGTTGGGAGCGGAAGACCCAGGCCAAGAACAGCATCGCACCAATCGCAACGCCCACCCCCATCAACGTGCTGAAGCCGAGTGCTTCTTCGGCAAGGGCTGCCGATGCAATGGCACCGTTCGAGGCGAGCGGGCTCGCAGCGGCCGGGCGCGGCGGACCGGGCATCGCGGGCGGCGGCGGTGGGCTCGTACGCATCGCAGCAGCCGCAAGCGCTGCGGCGCCAATGGCCTCGCGCGCCGGGGCCGGCTTCACGCCGAGTTCCTTCTCGCGCTTCTTCTGGGCGTCGAGCGCCAAAGGATCGGCCGGGTGCGCCGCAAGCCAGGCGACGCGCTGTTCCTCGTCCTGCGCGCCATAGCTGACCCAGTCACGAAGACCGGTCCGGCCCTGACGCTCGGCGAGCTCTTCGATCAGATCAACAAAGGCGAGCGGTGTGTTGCGGGATGTCATGCCGGCCAGCGGATAGCGCCGGTGCGCCGTGAACGGCTCGTACGGCACGGTCTTGTCCAGCGCCGCCTCGATCAGCGTGCCGGGGCGAGAATGGCCGATGGAGGCCGCTGCGCGCACCCAGTCGCTCTTGATGGCCGCTTCCGACCAGAGCACCAGCATGGACGGGGAGCCCGTGGCATCGCGCGCGTCCTTGGCATCAAATGTCTCGTCTTCCTGCTTCTGGTCGAGCCAGACGCGGAATTTGAGCGAGCGAAGGCGCCGCGCAATCAGTTTGGCGGTGTCCCGGTCCTCGATCGCGGACACAAGGAAGACGTCATAACTCATGGGTGCGTGTACCCTTCTGAAACGGTTAAGCCCGGCAGGATAGCCCGGCAGTCTGGCCAAGTCAGCCATTTAAGCTGTGAAGCGATTTTTGTGCCTGTTTTTGCTGAAGGAAAGCGGCTAATCCGCCGGGCTGAAGCGGCGTTCCGAAAACCTGCCATTGGTAGCCGGATACTCCCCGCAAAAACAAACAAACCGGTATCGGTCTGGCACCCCCAGTTCTTGCGATATGTTGGTTAATCTGGAGGCAAAGGCGTCATGGGCTTCAAATGCGGAATCGTGGGACTGCCCAATGTCGGCAAGTCCACCCTCTTCAATGCGCTGACCCAGACGGCGGCCGCGCAGGCCGCGAACTATCCGTTCTGCACCATTGAGCCCAACGTGGGCGAAGTGGCGGTGCCGGAAGTGCGCCTCGACAATCTCGCGCGCGTCGCGGGATCCAAAGAAATCGTCCCGGCCCGGATGAACTTCGTGGATATCGCGGGCCTCGTGGAAGGCGCGAGCCAGGGCGAAGGCCTCGGCAACAAGTTCCTCGCCAACATCCGCGAGACGGACGCAATCATCTACGTGCTGCGTTGCTTCGACAATGACGACATCACGCATGTCCGCGGCAAGGTTGATCCGGTGGCGGACTTTGAAGTGGTCGAGACGGAACTGATGCTGGCCGACCTTGAAAGCCTCGAAAAGCGCAAGGCGGGCGTGATCAAGAAAGCGAACTCCGGCGACAAGGATGCCAAGGCGCAGGTGGCGCTGATCGATCTGGCGCTTGCGGAACTCAACGAAGGGCGCCCTGCCCGGCATGCGAAGATCCCGGCAGACGACCAGCGCGCCTGGCAGATGCTGCAGCTCCTGACGTCAAAGCCTGTCCTGTTCGTGGCCAACGTGGACGAGTCCAGTTCGGCGACCGGCAATGCCTATTCCAAGCGTGTTGAGGAACGCGCGAAACTCGAAGGCGCAGGCTGCGTCGTTTTCTCTGCGCAGATCGAAAGCGAACTCGCCCTGCTCGATGGTCCGGACCGCGAAGAGTATCTCGCCTCGCTCGGGCTGACGGAGCCGGGCCTCACGCGCCTCATTCGCGCCGGCTACGAACTTCTCGGCCTGCAAACCTACTTCACCGCTGGCCCCAAGGAAGCGCGCGCCTGGACGATCAAGAAAGGCTGGACCGCGCCGAAAGCCGCCGGCGTCATCCACGGCGATTTCGAGAAAGGCTTCATCCGTGCCGAGACGATCGCCTACGAGGACTATATCGCACAAGGCGGCGAAGTCGGTGCCAAGGAAGCCGGCAAGATGCGCTCTGAAGGCAAGGAATACGTCGTTCAGGACGGCGACGTGATGCTCTTCCGGTTCAACGTTTAATTCGGGTTTCTTACGGAACGCCCTGAAAGCCCGGCACGTCGATTTCGTCGCTTGGCTTGTTCACCTCAGTGCCGAGCGCGAGAACAATCGCCGATGCGAAGAAGATCGACGAATACGTACCGATGAAGATGCCCCACAGCATCGCAACCGACATGCCCTTGAGAACCGGTCCGCCGAAGAACAGCATGGCGAGCACGGCGATGAACACCGCGCCCGCTGTCAGGAATGTCCGCGACAAGGTCTGGTTGGTGGCAAGGTTGATGACGTCTGAACCGGACATCTGCTTGTACTTGCGCCGCACTTCCCGCATCCGGTCGAACACCACGACGCTGTCGTTCATGGAATAGCCGATGATCGTCAGCAGAGCCGCGACCGTTGTCAGGTCGAACTCGATCTGCAGCAGCGAGAAAAGGCCGAGCGTGCCAATCGTATCGTGAAGCAGGGCCGCTATGCCGCCAACGGCATAGGACCAGCTGTAGCGGAAGGCGATGTAGAGCAGCATGAACAGGGTCGCCACGCCAAGGGCGAGCAGGCTTTCCCAGAAGAGCTCTTCCGAAACCTTCGCGCCGACCGAGTCGTTTCGAAGGATGTCATTGTCGGTGAGATTGAACTCTCGCTTCAGCTCGCCGACGACAAATGAATTCGATACGCTGGACGCCCTTGCGGCTTTCTCTTCGTCCGACAAGGCGGCGAACTCCGGGCCGAGAAGGCTTTCATCGAGTTCACCGAAGCGCACAACAACAAGCCGCTTGTCGTCGCTTCCTGTTGCGGAGTTGACAGTCAGGCCGCCCGGAATGCGGCTGCGGACTTCCGACACGGTCACGGTGTCGGTTTCCGCCAATTCGATCAGGGAGCCGCCGGCGAAATCAACGCCGAGGTTCAAACCGCGCGTCGCCAGCAGGAAGATCGACCCGACGATCATCAGGATCGACAGGGCAACCCCAGCCGCGTTGAACTTCATCCACGGAATATTGGTTTCCGTCGGCCAGTATTTGATCAGCATCGTTGCGTATCCTCAGGCCGGGCTAAATGGCAAACCGCTTGGGCTTGGTGAGCTTCATCCAGAAGACCGTCAACATGCAGGTGACGATCACCGAGGTGAACACGGACGTGATGTTGCCGAGTGCCAGCGTCACGGCGAAGCCTTTCACCGGGCCGGAGCCCATGACGTAGAGCACAGCGGCTGCAAACAGCAGTGTGATGTTCGCATCCATGATGGTGGCAAAGGCGCGTTCGTAGCCAGCCTGCACAGCCGTCCAGGCAGATCGACCCGCCCTCTGTTCTTCTCGTATGCGCTCAAAGACCAGCACGTTGGCGTCCACCGACATACCCATCGTCAGCACGATACCGCCGATGCCCGGCAATGTCAGTGTTGCGTTCATCAACACAAGGCATGCGAAGACCAGCACGATGTTCAGCGCGAGCGAGATCACCGCGAACAGGCCCTGAATGCCGTAGGCAAGGACCATCAGTGCGCCCACAAAGAGCAGGCCCACAAGCGCAGCCGTGTAACCGGCCTGGATCGAGTCCTCGCCCAGTGTGGACGAGACGACGCGCTGATCTAGGAACTGGACCTTCGCTGGCATTTCACCGGCCGAAATGATGGCCGCAAGATCCTGCGCCTCCTCGATCGTGAAATCACCGGTGATGCGCACGTTGCCGCCGGCAATCGGCTCGTTGATGTTCGGCGCCGACATCACGACGTCATCGAGAACGATGGCAAAGCGCTTGTTGGTGTTCTGGCTGGTCGTCTCGAAGAACTTGCGGGCACCGTTGGAGTTGAGCCGGAAGTTGATCTGCGGCCGGTTGGCTTCGTCATTGCCCTGGCTGGCATTTGCGATATCCGAGCCAACGATCTCGGGGATCGACCGTACCAGCAGCGGACCGGTCGTCGGACCGTTCAGGAGCGTGTAGCCGGGTTTCACAACACCGGCCTGCGCGGCGGCCAGTGAAGACGGGCTGTCATCGACGATATTGAACGTCATGCGCCCGTCGCGGTTCAGCAGGTCTTTCAGCCGTTGCGGATTAGGCTCGCCCGGCGCTTCGAGGATCAGGCGGTTGGATCCGGACGGCGTCAGCGAAATCTCGGCCACGCCGTCGGGGTCAACGCGGCGCGCGACGATGGTTTCTGTTTTGGCCAGGGCGTCTGCGACCATCAGGCTCTCTGAGTTTTCCGGCACCGTGATCGAAATCGTATCCGGCCCGGTCTGGGCGACCTCAAACGTCTTGCCGCCGGCCAGTCCGCCCTCGAGCGGTCCATTGGCCTTGTTGATCCGGGCAATGGCATCAGCCACCGGGAAGTTGCCCGCTGCGTCCGGCTTCGTGAGCCTAACGGTCATGACGCGGCCTTTGACCTCCGCGAGGTGGGCAACCGGATCGAGCGCGTCGGTACGTGCCAGCGCGGAACGTACGTCTCGGGAGAAGACGGCTAGCCGGCCCTCAATCACTTCCTCCGGGCGGATCTCCATCTCGAGGTACACGCCGCCGCGCAAGTCGAGGCCAAGGTTCACGGCCTTCTGCGGGATCCAGGACGGCGCCCCGCTCATGTTCACGACGGAAGGCAGCGCCAGCAGCGTTCCCCAGACGATAACCGCCAAAACGAGAAAGATTTTCCAGGGGGGGAACTGAAGCATGGCGCCTTCCGGAGAGAGATGGGCCTGAGAGAAATAGGCCCGGCGTCAGCCAGGCCGGGTTGCAAAACGATCAGTCGTTCGCGGGAACAGGCTCTGCCTTGTTGCGCACTTCCAGAACCATCGACTTGACGACCCGCACGCGCACATTGTCCGCCAGATCGACGGAGATTTCGCCGTCATTGACCTTGTTTACCTTGCCGATCAGGCCGCCGGAGGTGACCACCGTGTCGCCGCGCTTGATCGCGGCAATCATTTCGGCGTGCTTCTTGGCGCGCTGCTGCTGCGGACGGATCAGAAGGAAATAGAAGATCAGGATCAGCGGCAGGAAGAAAACCAGCTGCATGATGAGGCTGGGGCCCGGAGGCGCGCCCGCCGCCTGCGCAAAGGCAGGCGCGGCCATCAGGGTGAGCAACGCACCCGCAATTACCATCTTGTCCCGCATGCCCGGTCTCCTCGAATCCCGCAAAATCTGTCTAGCAGCCTGCCGTATAGCGGGGGGGGAGAGCCTTTGCAAACGCCCCCTGCAGGCTTCAGAGCGCCCGCGCGATGCCGCTGACGAGCCCGGGGATGGGTGGGAAAAATGGGTGGCGTGACCTGCGTCCGTCGGCGTCGAGCGACATCAGGGCGCCGCCCTCTCCGCTCATCATGGGCGCTGTCAGCCGCCCGCCGGGCGCGAGCTGTTCCAGCAACGCCTCCGGAACCTGAAGGACGCAGCCCGCAAGCACGATCCGGTCAAACGGCCCCTTGTCCGGCCAACCGAGCAGGCCGTCACCGTGCTTCAGATCGACATTCGGAATGCCATGGCGCAGCAGCCGCGCCTCGCCCAAGCGGATCAGTGCGGCGAACCGGTCCAGGGCGCAGACGTGCCCGCTCAGCTCCGCAATCAGCGCCGTCATGTACCCCGAGCCGAAGCCGACCAGCAGGACGCGCGCGGCGCCATCGTCCGGTAGCGCCATCGCCTGGATGAGATGCCCGGTCGTCACCGGGCGCAGGATGACCTGTCCGCAAGCCATGGGCACGACAGCGTCCGAATGGGCGAGAGGGTAAAAGGCTGGGTCATCGACGAAAGCGCCGCGATTGACGCGCGCCATCGCACCCAGAACCCGCGCGTCCGTCACACCCAGCCGTTCAACCCGCTCGATCAGCGGCCCGATGCGTAGCGGATCTGGGCTCAATCCTTCCATGACGCCTGAAGCGTCCGCAGGAAGGCTTCGTGCGTCAAGTCCACATGCAGCGGCGAGACGGAGACATAGCCTTCGTAAATCGCCCGCAGGTCGGTTCCCTCGTTCGGCCGGGAGAGTTTGCCCCGGTAGCCGACCCAGTAATACTCGTTGCCGCGCAGGTCTTCGCGCCGGTCGGTGTGGATGATGGTCTCGTCCCGGAAACCCTGCCGCGTCATCTGGATGCCGCGGACATCTTCTGGCTCGACATCCGGGAAGTTCACGTTGATCACCACATCCGCCGGCCAGCCCATCTCGAGCAGCGGCTTGAGCGTCTTCGCGCCCCAGGCCTTGGCCGTCTCCCAGGGCAGCGAGCCGCGGTCCCGGAAGTTCTGGGCCTGGCTGAGCGCAATCGAGGGCACGCCCATCTGCATGCCGAACATGGCCGCCGCCACCGTGCCCGAGAAACTCGTATCCTCTGCGATGTTCTGGCCCCGGTTCACGCCCGACAACACGAGTTCCGGCGCCTCGGGCATCAGGTCCTTGCACGCGAGCAGCACAGCGTCCGACGGCGTACCCGCAATCGCCCAGGCTTTCGCGCCGACCTTCCGTACACGCACCGGCTGCGTCAGCGAGATCGCGCGCCCCTTGCCGGATTGCTCCTCTTCCGGCGCGGCGATCCAGATGTCATCCGAAAGCTGCCGCGCAATGTGCTCAAGCACCGCCAGGCCGGGAGCGTTGATGCCGTCATCGTTGGTGAGGAGAATTCTCACTGGATAACCTCAAGTCCGCCCATATACGGCACAAGCGCCTTCGGCACCGTAATGGACCCATCCGCGTTCTGATAATTCTCGAGCACCGCCACCAGCGTGCGGCCGACCGCGAGGCCGGACCCGTTCAGCGTGTGCACGTATTCCGGCTTCGACTTCGCATCCGCGCGGTAGCGCGCGTCCATGCGGCGGGCCTGGAAGTCGCCGCAATAGGAGCAGGAGCTGATCTCGCGGTAGGTGTTCTGCGACGGCAGCCAGACTTCGAGGTCAAACGTCTTGCGGGCGCCCGCCCCCATGTCGCCGGTGCAGAGCAGCATGCGGCGGAACGGCAGCTCCAGCCGCTTCAGCACTTCCTCGGCGCAACCCGTCATCCGGTCGAGTTCCTTCAGGCCCTCTTCCTCATTGGCCACGATCGAGACGAGCTCGACCTTGTAGAACTGGTGCTGCCGGATCATGCCCTTCGTATCGCGCCCGGCGCTGCCCGCTTCAGAGCGGAAGCAGGGCGTGTGCGCGGTGAAGCGCAGCGGCAGCTGCGCGGCATCGAGGATCTGTTCACGGACGAGATTGGTGAGCGGGACTTCAGAGGTGGGGATGAGGTAGTACTTGTTTGTAGCAATTGTTCTCGCGAGCCGGTCAACGAAACCCGGTGGCCACCCCCCGGCGAGAGCATTTTGACTGAAGGCGGAAGGCCCCATCGTATCAAACAGTTGGGTGTATGCGTCCGCAAGGGCATCCATCGAAAGTTGATTTATCTGGAACAAGTCCTCCTCAAACTTCGGCAGCTGCCCGGTGCCCAGCAAAGCCTGATCGCGCACCAGGAGCGGCACGCTCGTCTCCTGATACCCATGCTCCGTCGTCTGAATATCCAGCATGAAGTTCGCGAGCGCGCGCTCCATCCGGGCTAGCTGACCGCGCAGCGCCACGAACCGTGCGCCGCTCATTCGGGCGGCGGCTTCGAAGTCCATCATCGAGAATCCGCTCGGTACTTTCAGCGCTTCGCCGAGGTCCGCATGGTCTTTCGGATTGTTGATAAGCTTCGGCGTGCCCCACTTGGACTTTTCCACATTGCCGTGCTCGTCGGTGCCTTCCGGCACTTCATCGAGTGGCAGATTTGGCAGGCCCATCAGCAGGTCATCGAGCGCAGCGCGCTTCGTCTTCTCCTCGGCCTCCGCCGCTTCGATGGCCGTCTTCGCGTCCGCCACCAGCGCCATAAGACGCGCGGCTTCCGCCTCGTCCTTCTTGGCTTTCGCCTGCCCGATCAGTTTCGAGTTCGCGTTGCGCGCGCTTTCGGCATCCTGCTTGGCGGTCGTCGCGGCGCGCCACGCAGTATCGAGGTCGAGGATACGCGAGACGGTTTCGTCGCCGACCAGAATCCAGCCGAAGTTCGTCGCCGGCGCATCCAGCCAGGCCTGCACGTCGGTCACGAGGGACGGACCCGTGGATCCGGCGACGCTGCTCCAGGTATAGCGGTCAGGACCACCAACGA
>JAIXVM010000168.1 GCA_027482995.1 Hyphomonadaceae bacterium
AGCGCGGCTGCCTCGTAGGTCTGAACCGTCAAGCCGAGCGCCGCTGCCAATGGCGCGGCGGTCGCTTCCGTGCGGCGGGTCTTCGTGGACCAGATTTCGGTAACCCCCTCCCCGCTGAGGCGTTCGCTGAGCGCGGCCGCGCGTGCGGCGCCCTCGGCCGTGAGGACGGGATCATCACCCTTTTCCTTTTCAGCGTGGCGCACGAGGAAAATCCGCGTTTCCGGCGCAGGCGTTGCGGGTCCGGCTGCACAAGCCGCAAGCAAGGCCCCGGCCAAAAGGCCGAGAAAACTGCGACGGATCAGATTCGCCGCCACGTGCTGCCCCCGGCGCCGTCCATGATTTCCACGCCTTCCTCGGCGAGCGCCTTGCGGATCCGGTCGGCTTCGGCCCAATCCTTCGCCACCCGCGCAGCCACCCGCGCCGCGACGAGCGCATCGATGCGCGCAGCCTCATCCGGATTTCCGCCCTGCTCCCACGCCTTGGGCGAAACCGTCAGCAGGCCGAGCAGTTCGCCCGCGGCCAGAAGGTCGGCGCGCGTGGCCTGCATCATCTCGGCGTCGTTCTGGTCGGCCGCGGTATTCGCCGCCGACGCGATCGCCGACAAGGCCGCGAGGGCCTCGGGCGTGTTGAGGTCATCCTCAAGCGCGTCGCGCACGCCGCGATAGGTCGCCCGCCCGCCTTCCGCCGCCCAGACACGCCGCAGCGCGCCATAGATGCGGTCGAGCGTGGTCTTCGCCTGCTTGAGCAATTCCGGCGTCCAGTCGAGCGGCGCGCGGTAATGCCCGCTCAGCATCGCGAAGCGGATCACCTCACCCGGCCACTCCTTCAGGAGGTCATGCACCATCACGACATTGCCGAGAGACTTCGACATCTTCTCCCCGCCCATGTCGAGGAAGCCGTTGTGCAGCCAGTAGCGCGCCATGATCTCGCCGTGCGCACACTCGGACTGCGCGATCTCGTTTTCATGGTGCGGGAACTGCAGGTCGACGCCGCCCGCATGAATGTCCAGCGTCCGGCCAAGATGCTTCGCCGCCATGGCCGAGCACTCGATATGCCAGCCGGGCCGTCCCCGTCCCCAGGGCGAGTCCCAGATCGCATCCTCCGGCTCACCGGGCTTGGCAAACTTCCACAGCGCAAAATCGGCCGCGTCGCGCTTGTCCTCACCGGGCTCGACCCGGGCGCCGGCTTCATTGTCCTCCGGCTTGCGCCCGGAAAGCCGTCCGTAATCGGACATCGCATTCACCGAGAACCAGACGCTGTCCTTGCCCACATAGGCATAGTCCTTGCGCACCAACTTCTCGATAATCTCGATCATCTCGGGCACATGCCCGGTTGCCCAGGGCTCGATGCTCGGCGGCAGGACATTCAGGGCCAGCATGTCGGCATTGTAGATGTCGGCATACTTCTTCGTGATGGCAGAAATCGGCTGGCCGCTATCGAGCGAAGCCTTGATGATCTTGTCTTCGATATCAGTGATGTTGCGCGCAAAAACGACCGAGCTCTCGCCATAGGTCTTCATCAGCAGGCGGCGCAGTACGTCGAAGGCGATCGGCGGGCGTGCATTGCCGATATGGGCATAGTTATACACCGTCGGGCCGCACACGTAGATCGTGATCCGGCGCGGATCCTGTGGCTGGAAACCGCGCTTCTCGCGCGTCATCGTATCGTGGAGTTTCAGGGTCATGGGAGCGCCGCTACGGTTAACGCCGGGGGGTATCATGGCAGGCGCCAGACCTGCAAGGCGCGCTTGCCGCGGCGTCACAGGGCCTTGTTCAATCCAATTTGATCCCGGCGGCGTAAAATCGGGTGGAATAAGATCGGCCGCGGTCTTATGTTGCCGTTCACTGCCCTGAGGGTATCAACTCCGGGCGGGCGTTAAGTCCGGGCATGGAAACCGACGGGTTCCCGCAACTGCCCCGGCTCGACCCCCGTCCCTCAGTCAAGGACCAAGCATAATGGCTATGGACGCCGTCACCCCGAAGAATGATCTGCCGCGCGCTGAACCCGTGCGCCGCCCCAGCCAGGCTGAGGCCGAAGAAGCGGTTCGCACGCTGATTGCCTGGGCCGGCGACGACCCGAAGCGCGAAGGCCTGCTCGACACGCCCAAGCGCGTGGTCAACGCCTACAAGGAATGGTTCGAAGGCTACGGCGAAGACCCGGTGAAGTATCTCAGCCGGACCTTCGAGGACGTGCAGGGCTATGACGACATCGTTGTGCTGCGCAACATCGAAGTCGAAAGCCATTGCGAGCACCACATGGCGCCGTTCCTCGGAAAAGCCTTTGTTGCCTACAAGCCGTCGCAAGCGGTGGTCGGCATCTCGAAGCTGGCCCGCGTCGTCGAAATCTTCGCCAAGCGGCTGCAGACCCAGGAAACGATGACCGCGCAGATCTGCGATGCGATCACCGAAAGCCTCGCCCCGATGGGCACGGCGGTATTCATCGAAGCCGAGCACCAGTGCATGTCGACGCGCGGCGTACACCACAAGCACGTGACCACGATCACGACGCAGTTTACCGGCGTCTTCAAATCGGATGCAGACCTGCGCAACCGCTTCCTTCGCATGTGCGAACAGCAGACAGGCTGATCCGGCCAACCGACCGCAGCAAAACAAAAGCCCCTTGTCTCTCCGGCAGGGGGCTTTTTCTGTCGAACATGGTTGAACCGTCACGGACTGCCGTTATCAATGCTCGCGCGTAGAGTGATTACAAAAACCAGACAACGCCTCCGGGAGACGAAACACCATGAAGAAAATCCTTGTCCTGTCCGCCTTTGCGCTCGCAGCGCTGCCCGCAATGGCCGCCTCGACGACTGTCGAGTTTGTGCCCGCCGAAGGCGACAAAGTCGTCATCGTCTTCAACGATGATGGCACCGCAGTCATGAACGGCGCCGCCCCGGTCGCCTACACGATGGACGAAGCCGCCAAGCAGATCTGCTCGACCGTTGACGGCAAGTCCAACTGCGCAACCTTCGAAACCTGGGGCTCGGAAATCGGCCACGCGACCCCCTACACGACGTCTGAGGGCTCTTCGGGCGTTGCAACCATCACGGCGAAAACCGAGTAACTCCGACTCGAATACCGAAACGCGAAAGGCGCCCCCGGACCCGGTGGGCGCCTTTTTCGTTCAGCCCCTCCGGCCGAGCCACGCAGCAATATCGGTCACCACTTTATCCGTACCCGGCTCATCGACGATCCAGTGGGCGTGCCCCGGATACTCCTTGTAAGCACCCGGCACGGGGCTCTTGGCATACTTCTCGCCGACCTTGCGCACAGCCTGCGGAATCGTCGCGCGGTCCTGGCCGGCACAGATCGTCAGCGTCGGGATCATCACCTTCAGCTCATCGACCAGAATGCCGTCGGAGATGTCGCCGTAAACCTTGCCCGAATCGTAGAGCGCACCGGCATAGATCGCATCATGCCGCGCCTCCGGCACCCGGTTCAGCACGCCCCATTTGAAGCCCGTTTTCCAGACCTTGTAGGACTTTTTCCGGTTCTGCTGGATGATGATGTTGAAGAATGTCCAGGCGACCGACAGTCCGATCACGGCGCACTCCTTGGTTTGTGCCGGCGTCAGGAAAACAGCCCTCGACACTTCCCCGCGCTCCGCCAGCACCTGCGCGATCAAGCCGCCCATCGAATGGCCGATGACTGCTGGCTTCGCGCCGTCCCGCGCGGTCAGGCGCCGCGCTTCTGCCGCCGCCGCGCCGACGAAGTCTTCGAGGCCAAGCTGCGCCAGATTGGCGGGCGGGTTTGCGCGCACGCGCCGGTCCGGGAACAGGGTGATCGCTTCGCACGTCCAGCCCGCCGCCTCGAATCCCGGCTTCATCACGTCCCACGCGCTGGCATCGCAGCCTATGCCGTGGATCATCAGCAGTGTCGGCATTGGCGCGCGTCCTTCTCAGCCTTGCGGAACCCGGCCCGGCAGGACCGGTTCGGTCCACCGTCGAAACCGCGTCGCGACTTCCAGATAGACCGGTCGCTTGAATGGCACGATCAGGTCCGGCGTCTCTTCCAGCGGCGCCCAGCGCCAGGCGTCAAATTCGGGCGTATGCCGGTCGAGCCGCACATCGCTATCGGAGCCCTTGAAGCGCAGCGCAAACCATTTCTGCCGCTGGCCATGATACGGCCCGGGCAGGCGTTTCTTGAGGTCCGGCGGAAACTCGTAATGCAGCCAGTCGGGCGTTTCTTCGAGCACGTCGACCAGCTTGGCCGGCACGCCGATTTCTTCCTCGAGTTCGCGCAAGGCGCCGGCTTCGGCGCTTTCGCCGTCATCGATCCCGCCTTGCGGCATCTGCCACTGGAAAGGTCCGCGGCCATTCACGCGGCGCCCGATGAACACGTGCCCCGCCTTGGAAAACAGGGCGAGACCGACATTCGGGCGGTAAAGCGTTGAATCGAACTTGGGCTGGGTCACCCGTCGGCTTTTAGCCTAGACATTTCAACGCTGCCAGTGCGCACCTCGGCGCCGCGTCCATTCACGATGGCCGAGACGGGCGCGAGCACGAGGCCCTTTTCTTCCAGCTGGGAAATCCAGACCTCGACGGCCTCGACAGTCACCGGGAAGGCATAGCCGGAGCCGAATGCAGCGCCCGATTCCAGCGCGAGGACTTCGAGGTCCATCAGCTCGGCGCTGATATCATCCGGCGTCTGGCGGTTGTCGATGGGGCCGGCGGCGCGCGCATAGCGCAGCGCGTTTGTCTTCGCGAGGCTCGCAAGACCCGAGCGTTCGAAGCTGCCATCATCCACGAAGGCGAGGCCTTTTTCGGCAAGGCGCGCGAGCACGGGATTGGCGGCCACCTTGTCGGCGGCGAACTTGGCGCCCTGATAGTTCACGACGCCGAAATAGCCCGACGCCCGCGACAGGATCGCATCCAGCCGGGCGAGGTTGGCTTTCGCGTCCGCGCCGGCGAGCAGCGTGTCCGGATGCATTTTCATCCGGCCATAATCATAGGCTTCCATCGGCACTTCGATGAGCACTTCGTGCCCGTCGGCGCGCGCGGTCTTGATCCAGTAGTCGAGGCGCTTGGAGTCCAGCGCAAAGGACAAGGTCACATCCGCCGGCAGGTCGTCGATCGCGAGCTGGGTCTGCGTGGCGTTCATGCCGAGACCGCCGATCACGATCCCGACCATCGGCCGGCCTTCGGGGTTCGAGAACTTGCGGGCGTAGACATCCGCGGGCGCCTTGCTCTTGGGCCCCTTGGGCGCTTCGGTCAGGGTCGCCGTCGCCATTCGGACGGGCGCCTTGGCCCCGGTCGCGAGACTGCGCACCTGACTGAGCGATTCGCCGGACCGGACCAGCTTGCCATTGATCCTGATCGCGTCCGAAGTCGCGGCCACTGGACCGCCCTGCCCGCCGGTGACTTCAATGCGAAGTCCGTCACCCTCAAGCTCGGTGTAGGCGAGTTCCATCGGCGCGGAGCCCGTATCGAGTTCCGGGAACTCGCTGCCACCGGGATGCTGGCCCGGGTCCACCAGGCTGGCCGTAGCCATGCCGGCACCGGCGTCGCCCGTATCAAACAGGGCCAGCGTCTGGCTCGGGCTGGCCGCGCCGGGATCGGCCACAACATGGATGCCGAGGCCAAGCGAGCCGGCCAGACCGCCGAACACGGCAAGGCTCAGTCCGGCATGGACAATGCCTGTCCGAAGTGGAGACGGCTCATACTCGCGCCGGTAACCCATAGGCTCGACCTCTTGGAACGGGGCTGGAAATCAGACCCCGACCATCGCCCCAGAGGGTTAACAGGTCGCAAACAAATGGCCGCTTCAACGTAATGGATCGATAACCAATCCTGCTGCGGTTCCGGGGTTTCAGCCCGATTTCGAGGCCAGCCGCGAGGCCGTGGCGCGGCCTTCGCTCAACAGCTGGATCGCCCGCTCAAGCTGGAAATCTTCGCCCGCATAGCCTTCCGGCGGCTGCTCATCCGGCATCCGCATAGGTGGCCGTTCCTCGCCCGATTCGTTCTCCAGCGCGTGCGGGAGTTCCGCTTCCGACCAACGCTGTATCTTCGCGAGCTCTTCCTCGGTCAGGCGTTCCTGCGTGATCATGACATCCGGCTCGATGCCGAGCGCCTGGATCGACCGGCCGGCCGGCGTGTAGTAGCGCGCCGTCGTGAGCCGGATGGCGCCCCGATCGGCGCCGAGCGGGATGACCGACTGGACCGAGCCCTTGCCGAAACTCGTCATGCCGACAACCAGGGCACGCTCACGGTCCTGCAGGGCGCCCGCCACGATCTCCGAGGCCGAAGCCGAGCCGCCATTGATGAGCACGACCATCGGCACGCCCTTGAACACTTCGCCGCGGTTCGCGCTGAGCCGGGTCACGTCGACCGGACGGCGGCCCTGTGTCGAGACGACTTCGCCGCCCGACAGGAAGTGGTCTGACACCTTCACGGCCTCATCGAGAAGCCCGCCGCCATTGTTGCGCAGGTCCATGATGATGCCTTTGGGCTTCGGACCGCGCTCGGCATTCTTGAGGGCTTCCTCGAGCAGCAGGTCGGTGCGCTCGTTGAAGGTCGAAACCCGCAGGTACAGGATATTGCCGGGCTCCATCCGGGCGGTGACGGATTTCTGCTGGATGACTTCCCGCATCAACGTCACGTCGAAGGGATCCATGCCCTCGCGCAGCACCGTGATCTGGAGCTCTGTCCCCTTCTCGCCGCGCATTTCCTTGACCGCGTCGTTCAGCGTCTGGCCGATGATCGCCTTGCCATTGATGGCGGTAATGTAATCTCCTGGCTGGATCCCGGCCCTGGCCGCCGGCGTGCCGTCCATCGGCGAGATGACCTTGATGAAGCCATCCTCCATCGTCACCTCGATGCCGAGGCCGCCATACTCGCCGGACGTCTGGACCTGGAGGGACTGGAAGTCTTCGGGATCGAGATACCCGGAATGCGGGTCGAGCGAGACCAGCATGCCATTGATCGCCGCCGACATGGCTTCCTGCTCGTCAATGGGCACAACGTAGTCACGCTGGGCGCGCGCGAAGATTTCCGCGAACAGTTCGATCTGCTGATAGGTGGCCGTACGCGGATCATCCGGCGCGGCGCCTTCCTGCTGTGGCCAGGCCATCGCGGCAAAGCCGACGGCTGCAGCTCCCAGAACCCCGCCAAGGGCCGTCCCGGTCAGCAATGAACGCATGTTCCACTCCATCTTCATTTTGGCGACCCTCTAATCGTCGCTGGCGATCCACTGTGCCGGATTCAATACCTTGTCGCCAAGCCTTAATTCCACAGAGAGTTCAGGCAGCGGATCATCGCGCTCCGGCATGATGCCGACGGGTTCCCCGGCGCTGACGGTCTGGCCTTCGGATACGTAAATCCGGTTCATGCCGGAAAGAATAACATGGTATCCGTCACTTGTACGCAAAATCAGCATCTTGCCGTAGCTGCGGAACGGCCGGGCAAATTCGATCTCGCCGCTGGCCGGGGCAATCACCTGCGCCTCGCTGCGGGTTTGGAACACAACATATTCGGTCTTTGACCCGCTCGGCATCTTGTCGCCAAACCCGTACAGCACCGTGCCCGCGACCGGCTGTTTCAGGCCGCCCAGCGCGGATTTGCCGAGCGGCTTGGTGGCGGTCTTGGACGGCGTCGTTTTCGCCGTGACCTTGCCCTTGCCAGTCTCGGACGGGCGAAGCGCCGCAAGCTTCGGGCGGGTGTCGGGTTTCAGGCGCGGCGCATCCGGCGCAGCCGATTCCAGCGCGGCCAGCAATTCGCGCAAGGTCCCGGCCTCCTTGCCAAGCCGCTCCGCCCGGGTGCGCAGGCTGCTGACGTCACCGGCGAGGCCTTCGAAGGCCGCCCGCTTCGTCGCCGCCAGACGTTCGATCTCTTCCTTCTTGAGCGCGAGCGTTGCTTCCGCTGCACCGAGCCGCGCCTGCTCGGCATCGATTCCGGCTTCCAGTGCGTTCAGCTCATCGATCTCGTCCGAAATCGCTTCGGCCCGGCCGGACAGTTGCGGATAGGTTGCGCGCATCAGGATCGCGCGCCGGATCGCCACGTTGGAATTGTCCGGGCTGACAGCCAGCGCGGGGGGCTGGCGGCGATTGGCGGCGGCCAGCGCGCCGAGCAGGTCTTCCAGCTCGCCTTCACGCGCGAGCAGTTCCTTGCGTGCGGTCTCCCGCCGCGTCCGCAGAGTGACCAGCGCAATCTCGGCCCGGCTCGCCTGCGCTTCCCGGCGGCGCGCTTCCAGAGCCGTCGACAGCAGCGTCTCGTCCAGCGTGCGCAGATCGACAACGGCCGCCTCGCCCTCATTTTCCAGCGCTGCAAGCTGCGCCTCGGCTGCGCGCCGTTCAGCTTCGAGCGCGTCGAGATCCGCGCGCGTGAACGTATCCGGCGCCGCCGCGATCAGCGGGACGATGAGCAGGCAAGCGATGAGGGATTTCAGGCGGCGCATCAGATGAGCCTTGCCACCGAGGCGTCACTTTGACGTTAATCGCGCGGCCCGCCGGACAGTGCTTTTTGCACACCGCGAAGTTCATCCGAAATCAATGCGATGATCACGCGCAGCGGTGCCGGATCAAATGCCGGCGCCGAGATCACGAGATGCTCGATCAGTGCCACGACGCGCCTGGCATCGGTTGCGAACGTCTCCGGCACGCCTGCCGGCAAGGCATGCACCGCGGCGTTGCGCACCGCCATCACGCGCTCGATGGCGCGCTGGTCGCTGCCGGAAATCTCCGGCCGCTCCGGAGGATTCAGGAACTCGTCGCCGCGCGCGCGCCGAAGCAGCAAGGACACCGGCGCAATCCGTTCCGGATGCGAGGGATCGAGCACCGCGTCGATTTCCGCCGTCTCGTATCCGGACAATGCTGCGACCAACGCGCCTTGTAGCGCGCTGACCAGACCCAACGCCGTCCAACGCAAACGGCCGGCGTCGACCGCTGCGCCTTCCGCCTCGCGGCGCGCAAGCCCCAGCGCAGCATGCGCCGCCTCCAGCGCCGCCGCGACCCGACGCGTCCGGTGTTCGGGCACCGGGACGATATGTGCTGCGCCTTTGCCGTCACCCACTTCGGGCACGCCAGTCGTCCGCCGTTTGTCCGTACACGTCCCAGGTAATGCCAGCCATCGGCGGCGGCGCCTCGGCCGTGCGCAGCCGCCTGGAGCCCAACCGCTCCGCCACCTTGATCGACGGCGTGTTCTTGGGATCGATGCAATGGATGATCTCGGTCCAGCCGAGCACGTCCACCGCGTAATCCATCGCCGCGCTCGCGCCTTCCAGCGCATAGCCCCTGCCCTGCGCGGAGGAGAGCAATCCCCAGCCGACTTCCGTGCCGGGCCAGCCGTCCGGTTGCCACGGGCCGAGCCGCCCGATCCAGCGTCCGGTCTCTTTCTCGATCACCGAGAACATGGAAAATCCCCGGATGGTCCAGGCCCCGCTCATCACGCACAGCGTGCGCCAGACGACTTCGCGCGGCTGCACGCCGCCGATGAACTTCGCGCTCGCCTCATCCGCCATCAGTTCGCAGAATCCTTCGAAATCCTCCGTTTGCGGAGGACGCAGGATCAGTCGCGGTGTCTCGATGATCAGGCGCGGCGCCATCAGTCGCGCATCGTGCAGCGCACCTGGTCCGGCGAATGCGGATTGAGAAGGCGCGGCCCGTAATGCTTGTCGTCGAACGTGATGCAGAAATTCGTCACCTCGGTGCCCGGCGACAGCTTGATCTGGATCTCGAACCCGGAATTCATGAGATCCGGATTGTCCAGTTCGGTCGCCACGTCAGCCCGGTCCATCCGCTCAAGACTCAGGATGGCCTCGGCGCCCGTGGCGTAGATCTGGAGTTCGGGCCGCTTTGTCTCCGGCGTCAGCATGTGCCAGCCGCGCACCGTGAGCAGGCCCTTGGCGGAATCGATCTCGAGCGAGTCGATGCTGCCACCCAGTTGGAAGCCGTATTTGGGCGGCTCGCTGGCGAGCTCCGCCACCAGTTCGCGCGGGCTCTGATCTAACCATGAACAGCCACCCAGCAGCAGAAGTCCCGCAGGCAGAAAAGCTTTGAAAGACATGACGGGAGGCCTCCGCACTTGAGCAACCAATACGCGATTCTTTCGGCGGCAAGGAAGGCGGTTGCGGGTTAAACTTCCGGCGATTGTGGGGCAATTCGACGAGTGACGCGGAGACATGGAAAGGCAAAACGCCCTGCCTTCCAGTCGAAGGCAGGGCGCTGCTGCAATGTGAAGTTTTTGCAATCCTGAAAGGGATCAAGCCAGCGACGGATCGATCGCCTTGCAGGCCTCGATCAGCCCCTGCACCGAGGCGACCGACTTCTCGAACATCGCCTTCTCGGCATCGTTCAGGTCGAACACGACAATGCGCTCTGCGCCGCCGGCGCCGATCAGCGTCGGCACGCCGACATACATCTTGTTGAGGCCGTACTGGCCCGCGCAATAGGCGGCGACCGGCAGAACGCGCTTCTGGTCCTTGAGGTAGGATTTCGCCATCGCGATCGCGCTCTCGGCCGGCGCATAGTAGGCCGAGCCGGTCTTCAGGAGGTTGACGATCTCGCCGCCGCCCTTGCGCGTGCGATCCACCAGTGCGTCGAGGTCGGCCTGCGTCATCCAGCCCTGTTTCACGAGTTCCGGCAGCGGCAAGCCGCCGACCGTCGAGTGGCGCACCATCGGGACCATGTCATCGCCATGGCCGCCGAGCGTCCAGGCATGGATATCGGCGACCGAAACGCCGGTCTTCTCGGACAGGAAGTAGGCAAAGCGCGAGGAGTCGAGCACGCCCGCCATGCCCACGACCTTGCTGGTCGGCAGGCCCGAGAACAGCTGCAGAGCCCAGACCATCGCGTCGAGCGGGTTGGTGATGCAGATCACGAACGCGCTCGGCGCATGCGCCTTGATGCCCTCGCCGACAGCTTTCATGACCTTGAGGTTGATGCCCAGAAGGTCATCCCGGCTCATGCCCGGCTTGCGCGGCACGCCGGCCGTGACGATGCAGACGTCGGCGCCCGCGATCCCAGCATAGTCATTGACGCCCTTGAGGCCGACCGACGCGCCATAGACCGGCGTCGATTCGGCAATATCGAGGCCTTTGCCCTGCGGAAGGCCTTCCGCGATGTCGAACAGGATGACGTCGCCAAGCTCCTCACGCGCGCAAACGTGCGCGAGCGTGCCACCAATCATGCCGGAACCAATGAGAGCGATCTTGCTGCGGGCCATGTGGGGTCTCCTCGGAATGGGCCTGGGACGTCTGTCGCGGTTGCCCTAGCCGAGGCCGCGCCAGCGCGCAATGCGGCCCAAAAGCAAACGCCCGTGAGCGGGGCTCACGGGCGCGCATGTCAGGTATCCGTATCCGGATATCAGTCGTTGCTGGACAGCATCTGCATCAGGATCGTGAAGATGTTGTAGAACGAGACGAAGAAGCTGAGTGCGCCGAAGTTGGTCATCACGGCCAGCGAGCGCGTGTCGCCCTCGTTCTCGAAATAGCTCATCTTCAGGCTCTGGGTGTCATAAGCGATCAGGATGCCCGAAATCGCCAGCACGCCCGCCATGATCGCGACTTCCAGGAAGCCCGAAGGCGGGAAGAGCAGGCTGACGAGGCTGAGACCAATCAGGCCGAAGATCGCGAAGGTCGCGAACACGCCGATCGGCTTCAGGTCCATCTTGGTCGTGTAGCCGAACAGGCTGAGCGCGCCGAACGAGGCCGAGGTCAGGAAGAAGGCTTTCGCGATCGTCATGAGCTCGGGGGCCATCGTACGGCCGGCCCGCGAGGTCAGCTCGACGTTATTGGTGGCGACGTAGACCCAGATCGACAGGCTGAGGCCAAGCAGGGACACGATCGTCCAGTACATGATCCCGGTCGCCAGCGGCGACGGGCGCTTCATCAGGAAGGCCGAGCCGAGAATCAGCACAAGAGGGGCGAACTGGATCACGAGGCGCAGCGGCGAGAACAGCACAGCCTGCGTCAGCGCCGGCACGAAGTTCGCGCCGACCACGAATGCGAGCACGCCCGCCAGCGCGATGCCAAGGGCGAGCTTCTGATAGACCCCCAGCATGAAGGTGCGCAGACCCACATTGACTGAGGTATCGGCCGAGCGCGTATCGATCGCGCCGAAAGTCCGGTTGAAGTCGTTCATTGGTATAGAAACCCTTTCAATACTAGCGTTACGCCCGCAGGCGCTCCGTTTGCCGGAATATGGGGGCTCTCTCCCGTTCCTGCAACAGCATCCGGCAACCAGAGTGGCCAGCCGCTTGCACTTTCAGGGTGCCGGAACAGCGCCAAGCCCGCTGGCGACGATCATCCCTCTCAACATTAAATCCAGATTAAAACCCGGAGCCCGCACTTCTCTCAACCCGTACGATAAATCTCTTTCAATCTCCAATGTGACAGTCGCGCCAAGTGCCGGAATTACAGCTGCATTGCATGTGTTTGGTCACAGTTGACTTGGTTAAGCGCTTGCTTAGCTTCGCTCGACCGGTGGCAAGGGGCCTGCAACCGCCGGTGTAAGACTTGAAGGGGAACAAGAGTGGCTGATGCATCCGCGTACGCAGAAAATATCCAGAAACATGCAAACGATTACAACAAGGCCGCCGCCGAGAAGATCGTAGGTCATCTTGGCATCGCATTGCGCAACCGGGACAGTGCGATTGTCTCCTGCACCGATGAGGTCGAGATGAGCCGGATCCGCGAGAAATGGTGCCGGGGAAAGCTGGGCGTCGCGCTGAACCAGCAGCAGATCGATGCCGCCATCCAGAAGGTCTGCGACATGATGAAGGCCGAAGGGGGCCAGAAGTCGCGGGTGACTTTCTATTACCTGCTCGCGCAGGAATTCGGGAAACTGGATCACCTCGCATCCCGCTGACCGTCTGATCTGACCAGAATGAAGACCCGGCCCCGCAAGGCCGGGTTTTACTTTGCCCGCCGTCCGCGCCAGAACGCCGTCCATGCTTCGCCTGTTCACCGCCCTGCCCGTTCCAGCGGACACCGCACGCGAGTTGCGCGCGCTCCAGAAGAACCTGGCCGGGGCCCGCTGGCGGCCGGAGGAAAACTTCCACATCACACTCTGCTTCTATGGCGAGGTCGCGCCGCAGCGCGCCCATGACCTCGATGACCTGCTTGGCGAGATCGAGATGCCCGCCTTCGAGGTCGCGCTCGAGGGGGCGGGCTGGTTCGGCCGCCGCGAGCCCAGCGCCGTCTGGGCGCGGGTGCGCGAGACCGACGAACTGCGCAGCCTCGCCGCGCAGTGTGAACGCGCCGGCCGCCGCCTCGGCCTCACCATCGAGCGCCGCCCGTTCACGCCGCACGTCACCCTCGCTTACTGTCACGGCACGCCGCTGGAAGATGCCAGGGCCTGGACTGAGCGCCATCAGGGCCTGCGCACCGATGCCTGGCACGCTGACCTCTTTCATCTCTATGCCAGCTATGCCCGCGAGAGCGGGCCCAGCCGCTACGTCGCCGAGGCCGACTACCCCCTGACGGGCTTCAGCGCGCCTGAAGGAATGTATTGAGCGTCAGCCGCCCGGCCCGAGGGTCCGCGGTCAGCGCGAAGGCCGGCGGCACCGTACCGGAATGCAGCGTCCAGCCCCGATAGATCACAAGCCGGTTGAACGCCGCCTCGACCCGGTAGGTCTGCTCGAACAGCGCGGTGTCCCCGCGCAGATACTCCGCCTTCGGATCACCGTGCCGGACAAGGTCCGCGTCCAGCCGCTCGGCATAGTCCTCCATCCGCGACAGGCTCACCGTCTCGAACCCGGTCGTGCAGTGGCGATAGAACGCCGTGCCGCCCGCTGACGGTCCGCACAGGTAATGCAGCACCGCGATGCGTCCATGATCGGCGGCATCGAAATGCGGCAGGCGCTGCAGCGGCGTCAGCGCCTCAGGCGGCGTCGTGACGATCGAGAAATTGCACTCCACGAGATCGGCCCCGTTGCTGTGCCCGAACACGTCCGACAACAGCCGCATCAAAAGGTCCATCCGCTCGGACAGGTATTGCCCCGCATGCGGCGCGCGCACACCAGGATAATGCGCCCCGCGCACCGCATAGGACTGGGAAGCAGCGGCATCGACCAGCCCGGCCGGATCCGAGCTGAACCCGTCGATCACGACAATGGGTTCGCGCTCATGCCCGATGCGCCCGATGGTGACGGCCGGCGCCGTGATCATGGAATGGTCCCCTGCATGCCGGATCTGGAAAGCTGTGGACGTTCTTCGGTCCCGTCCCGGCGATGAACCAGCATCCAACGGACACGGGGATCGATCAACCCGCAATCACAGTTCGCTGCGCCGCTCAGACCGGTGCGCGCGTGCGCCGGGTGAACTTGCGCGGCCGCGTCGGATAGGGGTTGCCGTCATTCGACAGCAGCACGGCAAGCCAGCGCGTGCTCTTGAACTCCGCCAGGATCGCCATCGCCGCCACCGTCAGCGGTGTCGACAGGAAAGCGCCCGTCGCGCCCAGCAGCACGCCCCAGAAAGCCAGCGACAGCAGCACCACCACGGGATCGAGATTCAGCCCCACGCCCTGCATCCGCGGCTGGATGATATTGCCGACCACGAAGCCGATCACCAGCAGCGCCGAAAGCAGGATCAGCGGTTTGCCGAAGCCTTCGAACACCATCACGCTGAACATTGCCGGCACGAAGATGGCAATCACTCCGCCAACAATTGGCACATAGCTCGCCACAAAGATGAGGAACGCCCAGAAGATCGGCTGCGGCAAACCGAGCCAGGCCATGACGGCCCAGGACGCCGCCGCGATCATCAGGCCCGTTGTCGTCTGTACACTGACATAACTGGTCACGGCCTTCTGGATCCGCGAGAGAACCTGGTCCACATCCACCGCGCCCTCGCCCGTCGGCTTCAGGATGTTCAGCTTGACCGCAAAACTGCGCTGCGACACGAGCAGGAACCCCAGATAGATCAGCACGAAGGCCGCCGCTGAAAGCCCGCCCTGCAGCCAGGCGGCAATTGCGCCCGCGACCTCCGGCGTCGAGACCGACTGCATCAGACTCCCGAAGCTTGGTGTCTGCCGCACGCCCAGAAGATCCCCCGCCGCACGCAGCACCGCGTTCAGCCGTTTGTTGAAGTCCCCGCTATCGGCGATCAGCCCCGTCAGGTTGTCGATCAGGAACAGGGTCAGCATCACGAACGCCGCCGCGATGATCAGCACCGAAATCCCGGTCACGAGGCCAAGCGGCACCTTCGGCACCAGCCGGTGCAGCGTGCCGGCCATGTCCGCCACCATCACCAGCAGGAACACCGCCAGCAGCAGCGGCGAGATGATCGCCTGCAAGGCATACACCGCCGCGCCCGACAGGAGCACCGCAATCAGCGTCAAGGCGCTGGAATGGGAGGGCGCCGAGGGGCCGGGCATAAATCCTCCGTATCTGGGACACCCGGCTGCGGGACAGTTCGCGGGTAGGACCCTGAAGGATAGGCGGTTTCCGCCCCTCGCGCAAACCGGCTGCAGCCGGATGGTTGTGGCCGCACCTGCGCCGCACGATGTTGGTCACGGAGGCTTCGCCTTCGACGTCTTTGCGAAAGGAACACTCCCATGCAGACCCTGAAGACCCTGACTCCCCTGCTCCTTGGCGCCTTTGCGCTCGCCGCTTGCGGCGGCACCAGCGCCGAAAAGGAAGGCGAAAAGCTCGACTCCGCCATCGAGGAATCGGTCACCGGCGACGTGAACACGGATGACGGACTGCTCGAAAACACCGGCGAAGCGATCGACGAAGTCACCGGCAACGAAAACACGGACCCCGTGGACGCGGTCGGCGACGCAATCGAAGAAAAGACGGACGAAGCACCGGAGTAAATCCTGCCGGCAGGCCTGACCCGTCAGGCTTGCCGCGCTGGTGCCCCTGGCCGGACTTGAACCAGCACTCCTTGCGGAAGCGGATTTTGAATCCGCCGCGTCTACCATTTCACCACAGGGGCACGCGCCGCGTGCGGGGAGTTCCTGCCGCACGGGGCGCCCCGCTGTCAATCGCGTGTCCGCCCCGGCCCCGCTCGTGACGCTGCGCCGCATTGCCCGCCCGCCAGCGATGGCGTGAAAGGGGCGCATGATGGCGCTTTCCACCCTTCTTTCCGGCTGGCGCTGGCCGGTCCTGGCGGTCATCGCTTCGGCGGCGATGCTGGGGGGCGCGCATGCGTTCGAAACCTTCGGCGGCCTCGCCCCCTGCCCGCTGTGCCTGCGGCAGCGCGAGGTCTACTGGGCGCTCATCGCCATGACGCTGACCGGCCTTGGCATCTGGCGCCTGGTGCCGAAGCGGCGCTTCCTCGTCGCGCTCAACGTGCTGATCGGTCTCGTGTTTGTCACCGGCGTGGTCGTCGCCGCCTATCATGCCGGGGTCGAGTGGAAGATTTTCCCGCCGCCGGCCGGCTGCTCCGTCGTCAATGCGGGCGTCAATCCGCTGGACATGGGCAGCCTCGACCAGCCGCTCTTCATCCCGCGCTGCAATGATGCGCCGTGGCACTTCATCGGCCTGTCGATGGCCGGGTGGAACGGTGTGATTTCGCTGGTATTGGCCGCGATCAGCTTTGCCGCCGCCGCGATCACCCTTCGCAGCTACAAGCCCGCGTAGGACGCTGCCCCGGCCATGAGCGCGGCAAACGCGCCCAGCGTCGCCAGCCGCCGCACCCGGCGCATCCAGAATGGCAGGCCGGCCCCGTCGGAATCCCAGATGCCCTGCATCAGGTGGGCCAGCGCCAGCGCGCCAAACACCGGCCAGCCCAGCGCGCCGAGCACGCCGTACAAAACCGCCGCCCAACCTGCGAGCGAGCCAAGCACGGACAGAACCATGATGCGGGTGCGGGGCAGCCCGCCGCCTTGCGCGTTCACTTCCGCGCCCCAGCGCACACCGCCGAGGAAGGACAGGATCACCGCGCCATAGACCAGCAGCACCAGCGCCGCCTGCGCCTTCAGCACAGGATCGCCCGCCGCCGCCCACATCACGCCGGCGCCCGCCGCAAACGGGATCAGTCCCGCCAGCGTCAGGGCCAGCGGTACACCCGGTATCCCAAACAGTCTCATGCCCTACAGCCCCAGCACCTTGCGTGCGATGATATTCTTCTGAATCTCGTTCGTGCCGCCATAGATCGACTGCGCGCGCCCGCCGAAGTAACTCGCCACATCGCGCCCGCTCGTCCCCGCCGACGGGGCCTTGTGTCCCACGAACGGGCCCGCCGCTTCAAGGAAAAGTTCCGTGATCGCCTGGTGCGTCTCCGTCGCGAGGATTTTCACCGTCGAGGACGCATCCCCGACCGAGCCGCCGGAGACCTGCGCCGAGAGGATCCGGAACACCGTCATCTCGAGCCCGTCGACGGCGATCTCGGTCCGCGCCAGCCGGCTCGCAAATCCGGCATCGTCCATCAGACGGTCATTGCCGCCCTCCGGCACCGCCGAAGCGAGCCCCCGCACATGCCGCAGCATCGCCCGCTTGCCGCCGATGCGTGCATATGAGGTCCGCTCGAAGCCGAGCAGGTATTGCGAATAGGTCCAGCCCTTGCCCTCTTCGCCGATCCGGTAGCTCTCGGGCACCGTCACGTTGTCGAACAGCACTTCGTTCAGCGCATGCGCCCCGTCGATCGTGATGATTGGCTTCACCGTCACGCCCGGTGCGTTCAGCGGGCAGCAGATGAAGCTGATGCCTTCCTGCTTCTTCTCGCCCCGGCTGGTGCGGGCGAGCAAGAAAATCCAGTCCGCATGCTGCGCGGCCGAAGTCCAGATCTTGTGGCCGTTCAGCGTATAGACGCCGTCCTTGAGCACCGCGGAGAACTCAAGGCTCGCAAGGTCCGATCCCGCGCCCGGCTCGGAATAGCCCTGAGCCCAGCCGACCGACCCGTCGCGGATGCCCGGCAGCCACTCAGCCTTCTGCGCCTCGCTTCCGAACGTGTAGATCACCGGCCCGACATAGATCACGCCCATCGGCGTCACGGTCGGCACACCGGCGCGTTCCAGTTCCTCGTCGAACACATACTGCTCTTCGATCCCCCAGCCCGGTCCGCCATACTCGACCGGCCAGGCCGCCGCGAGCCAGCCCTTGGCGCCCAGCGCCATCTCGGACTTGCGCACATCCGACGTCGTCAGCGGCGTGCCGGCCTTGTATTTCGCGATGATGTCCTTCGGGAACTCGGTCTCGAACCAGCGGCGCACATGGGCGCGGAACGTCTCGGTCTCGGGCGCAAATTTCAGGTGCATATCCGTCATCCTTACATCGGCGCAAACCGTATGCGGATGCTTGCCGGAGACAAGAGGTCACGCGGGGAGAAGCTGCGCCAAACAAAAAGCCCTCCCCGTTTCCGGGAAGGGCTCGTTGTAACGGGTCGCAGAGCCTATTCGGCCGGCGCGGCTTTCACGGTTTCGATCCACTGATCGACTTTCCGGGTCAGCACGTCGAGCGGCAGCGCGCCGCCGCCGAGCACGGTGTCGTGGAAGGCGCGGATGTCGAACTTGTCGCCAAGCTCGGCTTCAGCCTTCGCCCGCAGCTTCTGGATGTGGATCATGCCGATCTTGTAGGCGGTCGCCTGGCCCGGGGTCACGATATAGCGCTGCACTTCGGAGCGCGCCTGCGCTTCGGTGATCGCGGAGTTGGCGAGGAAGTATTGAACCGCCTGCTCTTCGGTCCAGCCCTTGGAGTGAAGGCCGGTATCGACCACGAGACGGATGGCACGCCAGATTTCCGAACCGAGGCGGCCGAAGTCCGAGTACGGACTTTCAAACGTGCCCGGCATTTCCGAGGCAAGCTTCTCGGAATAGAGACCCCAGCCTTCGCTATAGGCGGTAAAGCCCGCCTGCGTGCGGAATTGCGGCACGCTGGTCAGCTCCTGCGCGATCGAGATCTGCATATGGTGGCCCGGCAGGCCCTCATGATACGCGATCACTTCCAGCTCGCCCTTCGGCATCGCTTTCATGTCCGAAAGGTGGGCGTAATAGATGCCCGGGCGAGAGCCATCCGGCGTACCCGGGTAATAATGCTGGGCGGCGCCCGGCTGCTCGCGGAAGGCCTCGACGCGCTTCACGACGAGGTCCGCCTTCGGCAGGATGCCGAAATAGTTCGGCAGCTGCGTCTTGATCTTCTCGATCGCGGCGGTTGCATCCGCGATATAGGCCTCACGACCTTCATCCGTATCCGGATAATAGTGAAGCTCGTTGTCCTTGTCGTCGCGGATGCTGGCGAAGAATTCCTGCAGCGTGCCCGTGAAGCCGACTTCGGTTTTGATGGCTTCCATCTCGGCCTGGATGCGGGTGACTTCCGCCAGGCCAAGCTCGTGGATCTCGTCGGCGGTCATCTTGGTCGTCGTCTGACCGGCGAGCATGAAATTGTAATAGGCCTCGCCATTCGGCTGCGTGCTCGTGCCTTGCGGGCCCGCCGGATCCGGCGAGCTCGCCATATCGGCCGTCGCAAACGCGATCAAGTCGTTATAGAAGGTCAGGAACGGGCCTTTCAGCGCGGCTTCAGCTTCGGCGGTCAGCTCGGCAGCCACTTCCGGCGTTGTCTTGCCGGCATCGACCAGCGCCTGCACGTCCGTCTTGAAATCGGCGAAGATCGCCGAATCCGGGCCATCCGTGAACGGAGCGCCCGTGATGACTTTCTTGGACTGGTCGATCACGCCTTCATAAGCAAACTTCGGCGCATGCACGCCCGCGGCGGCATTCTCCTTGGCGATGGTCAGCGCGTCCTGAAGCGAAGCGGCAGCCGCCGTATAGCGCTTCACCAGCGCGCGCGCGTCGGCTTCCTCGTCCACGGCATGGAACTGCATCAGGAATGTCGGCGCAAAGCTCTGCAGGCCGCTCATCTGGTCGAAGACGAGGCCATTGTTGCGGTAAGCCACGCCTTGGGCGGCGCGCTCATACTGGTAGACCCAGAGATCGTAGGAATCCTTGTCCGCCGCCGACAGGGTCTCGTAGTTGAACTTCGCTTTCAGCTCATCCACGGCGGCCTTCTGCAAGGCCAGCTGTTCGTCGGCGCAGGCGAAGGTGAAGCAATCGATCTGGTCATTCTTGTCCTTGCGGCCAAGGAACGTCATCTGGATCGGGCTTTGCTGCAGCTGCTCTTCATACTTGGCATCAAACCAAGCGTTCAGCTCGGCGCTGATGGCGGCGGTTTGCTCGGCCGAGGCCTGCTTGTTGAGCGCTTCAGTGGTGGGATTTGGTGTGCATGCCGCCAGGGCGGCAATCAGGACAAAAGCCGAAACGGCGGTGCGAATCATCGAGGGTCTCCTGAAAACGGACTTTCCGTTTAACGATAAATTCCCGTAACCCTCACCGCTGCCCGCGTCAATCCACCGCGAAAGAGCAACTCAGACTTCGCCGGGGACCGCCACTGAATTGGCAATTGCGGAATCCCCCGCTAAGCAAAATCCATGACCGAAACAAAATCCGCCTCCGCCCCCCGTTCGATCCGCCTCGGCACGCGCGGTTCGCCGCTCGCCCTCGCGCAGGCCCACCAGATCGCCGCGAGCCTCAAGGCCGCGTCCGGCGGCGCCATCGAGGCCGAGATCGTCACCTTCACCACCACCGGCGACAAGCTGACTTCCGAACGCCTGATCAATTCCGGCGGCAAGGGCCTGTTCACCCGCGAACTCGACGAGTCACTGAGCGAAGGCGCCATCGACATTGCCGTGCACAGCCTCAAGGACGTTCCGTCCCTGCTGCCGCCCGGCCAGGTCTTCGTCGCCTTCCCCGAGCGCGAAGACCCGCGCGACGGTTTCGTCTCGAAAGCCGCGACCTCGCTGCGCGATCTTCCGCACGGCGCCCGCCTCGGCACGGCCTCGCTGCGCCGCGAAGCGCAGGCCCTCGCCCTCCGCCCGGACCTGCAGGTGATCACCTTCCGCGGCAATGTGCAGACGCGGATGCGCAAGCTTGAGGAAGGCCAGGCCGACGCGACCTTCCTCGCGATGGCGGGCCTGCGCCGCCTCGGCTACGACCATATGGCGACGCCCATTCCGGTCGAAGACATGCTGCCCGCCGCGGCCCAGGGCATCATCGGGGTTGTCACCCGTGACGACGCGGATGACGAATTGCGCGGCGCGCTTGCAAAGCTGAACGTCGCCGTCAGCGAAGCCGCCGCCACAGCCGAGCGCTCCTTCCTCGCGATGCTCGATGGCAGCTGCCGCACACCGATCGCAGCGCACCTCTTCGATGAAGGCGGCCACTGGCGCCTCACCGGCGAAGTGCTGAGCCCCTCGGGCGACAAGCGCTGGACCGCCACCGGCACCGCCCCCAAAGGCGCAACGATGGACCAGCTCGCCGCCCTCGGCCGAAACGTCGCCGGCGAAATCCGCGAGTCCGCGCAAGGCGGCCTGCCGGTCTTCGAGGACAAGCGGTGAGCTTGCCCGTCATCGTCACGCGGACGCTGCCCGGCGCCCGTGACACGGCGGACACTCTCGCGCAGCTCGGCTACGCGCCCATCCTCTCGCCGATGCTTGCCATCGAGGAAACCGGTCTCGATCCGCGCGATCTCGACGGCATCCGCCACATCGTGTTCACCAGCGCCAACGGTGTGCGTTCCGTGCGTGGCGCATCGCTTGATCCTGGCCTGACCGCCTGGTGTGTCGGCCCTTCGACCGCCGAGGCGGCCCGCGAAGCAGGGTTTGGTGCGATCATCGAGAGCGATGGAAACGCAGATGATCTCGCCCGCCGCATCCTGGCCGCGCACCCCGAGGGTCCGCTACTCCATATCGCCAACGAAGCGGCTGCCGGAAACCTCGTCGCCGCGCTGATCGCGGGTGGTCTCGATGCCCGGTTCAATGCGCCCTATCGGACGCGCCCCGCTGACAGCCTGAGCGCCGACGCACTTGTTGCCCTCGCCGGCGCGTCGCCCGTGATCCTGCTCGTGCATTCGGCCAAAGGCGCCAGCGCAGTTGCAGCAAGCCATCCCAGCCTTGAACGCGCGGGTCTCGTTGCCATTTCCGAAACGGCGCTCGCGCCGCTCAAGGGCCGGGCGGGCCGGGGTGAATGGATCGCGGCGCGCCCGAACGAGGACAGCCTCATGGACGCCCTTCGTGAGGCGTCATCTGCACTTTGCCCTTGAATCGCCGCTATGCCACACTCTTTCGCAACCTGAATACGCCATAGTGACTGAATGAGTGACGACCCCTTCCCCGATCCGGACCGCACGAACGGTCCGATTGACGCCCAGTTCGAACCGGCCCCCGCCGGTCCGGCCAAGCCGCTGCGTCCGGGACCCGGCTGGATCGCGCTTGGCGCCGCAACCGTGATTGCAGCCTTCACCGGCGCCGCTGCCGGAATCTTCGGCGCGGACCTCGTCCGCCCCCGGACGGACATCGAACGGATCGATGCGCGCCTTGACCAGATGGCCGCCGTGCAGTCCGCCATCGACCAGAAACTGTCCGAGCCCGCCGCCGCATCGGCGGAACTGGCCGGCCTCATCGGCGAACTCGACACCGTGTCCCGCCGTCTTGACCAGGCGATTGCCGCGGGCGGGAATCCCGAAGCGATCGCCACGCTGACCGCCCGGATCGACGCGCTGGAAGGCCGGGCGCCCGTCTCGCCGCTGGCCGCCGCCGGCGCCGGCGCCGGCGCCGATGTCAGTGTACTGACCAATCGTCTCGCAAGCCTGGAAGCAGCCTCGCGCGAAGCCGAGCGGGAATCGGCCGCCGCCGCCAAGTTGAACGACAGCCGGGCCGAAGCCGCACTCGCCCTCTCCGCCATCGAAGCCGCCGTCCGCCGCGGCGCCAGCTTTGAAGCCGATTACCGCGCCTTGCGGAATGCTGCGCCGGACAACGCCGAAATCAAGCGGCTCGCCCCCTACATCAACGGCGTGGCGGCCCTGACGCGTCTTCAATCCGATTTTCCATCGGTGCGCGAAGCGGTCCTTGCCGCCGAAACCCCCGAGAAGCGATCCGGCCGCCTGTCCTGGATCGACAAGGCATTTGGCGATGCGGTGAGCGTCCGCCCGGCGAATGGCAAGCATGCCGCGCTCGTCAAATCGCTCGACTCGGCCACCGCCGCCTTGTCGGCGGGCGATCTCGGCGGCAGCGTGCGCGCCCTGGCCAGCCTTGAAGGCGCCACCGCCCGCGCGGCGGAAGACTGGATCCGGCGCGCGGACCGACGCATTGCGCTGGAAACGGCGCTCGAGGATGTTCGCCTCAGCCTGAGTGACGGAGCCAAAGACGCGCCATGAGCCGGTTTTTCCTCTTCTTCTTCGTCATCATTCTCGTGATGGCCGGCGCGGTGCTGGCCTGGTGGGCGTTCAGCCTTCCGGGTGAAGTCACCTTCCCGGTTGGTCAGGAAATCGTGGCCGTCCGGTCCGGTGTGGCCGCGATGCTGATCGGCCTGCTCGGCGGCCTGCTCGCTCTCGTCTGGTGGTTGGCGACCGGGCTGCTTGTTTTGCCGGGCCGCATCTCGAAAGCCCGGCGCCTCGCGCGCACCCGCAAGGCCAATGCCGCACTCGCCGAAGGCTTGCTGGCCGCTGAAGGCGGCGACGCGAAAGCCGCGCTGAAACTCGCACGCCGCGCGATGCGCCATGCGGAAGATGAGCGCCTGAAGCTGCTCCTCGAAGCCCGCGCCGCCGAAGCCAACGATGACTGGGCCGGGGCCGAACGCGCCTGGGGCCTTCTCACGCGCTTGCCCGGCGGACAACTCGCCGGCCTGCGCGGCGCCGCAACAGCAGCGTCGGAGCGCGGTGACCAGCTGACCGCCGAGAGCCGCGCCCGCGAAGCCCTCGCCCTCAAATCCGATGCCGACTGGCCGTTCAATTCGCTCTTCGACCTGCAGGTCTCCAAAGGCGATTGGGACAAGGCGCTGGAGACGCTGGTGCTTGGCGAAAAGCGCGGTCTTGTCGCCGGCATCAATGTCAAACGCCGCCGCGCCGTTCTCTATACCGCCAAGGCCGTCAATCTTCAGCACACGGAAAAACTGGCCGCCCAGAAGGCGCTCGCCGAGGCGATCCGCGCCGCGCCCGATTTCCCGCCCGCTGTTTATCACGGCGCGCGCTTCCTGATGACCGACGCCAAGGTCAAGGCGGCGCAAGGCGTGCTCGAGCTTGGCTGGAAGGCGCGGCCCCATCCTGCCCTCGCCCAGCTCTCGCGCCGCCTCGTGCCGCAGGACTCGCGCTTCAACATCGCCGCCCGCCTCAAGGCGCTGGCGAATGTTCACCCCGACCACCGTGAAAGCCGCATCCTGACCGCCGAGATCGCGATGGACACGGCCGACTGGGTTGGCGCGATCAAGTCGCTCGCCCTGCTCGTCGAGGAAAACCCGACCGCGCGGCTCTGCTTGCTGATGGAGCGCGCCCTCAAAGGCTATGGCGACCATGTCGAGGCCCAGCGCTGGGGCCGGATGGCGGCGTCCGCCTCCCGCGAGGCTGACTGGTCGGACATCGACCCGAAAGGCAACGCCTTTGACTATGACCGGGCCGGCTGGAGCCGCCTCGTCTATGCCTTCGGCGATGTCGGCGACCTGATCCACGCGCGCTACGAAACCTATGGCCGCGAACTCGAAGCGGGCCGCGTGCTCGCCCTGCCGCTGGCCGATGAGGGCCCCTTGTCCACGCCGAAACCGCCGCAAGGGCCGCTGACACAGCCGCTGGACTACGCCCAGGACGACGACTGAGCCCGGCATTCCCCGCCGCAAAACTGGCCTTGCGCCCCCCATGCCCTGCCAGTATATGCGGGGCCTCAAAGACAGGGCCGCTTTAGCTCAGCTGGTAGAGCACCGCATTCGTAATGCGGGGGTCAGGTGTTCAAGTCACCTAAGCGGCACCATTTTCCCCACACCTTCAGAGATGAGCGGCGCGGCGCCCGGCCACGGCAGGTCTTGCGCCGGATCGGTAGAATCCGTCCCGAGACAACGGCCCGCCCTGCCGTCAGACACGTCTTCGAACGCCCCCAACAGGGCGGCGCGCTGATCCCGGAGACCGCCGATGAAAGCCAGCACCGCTCGTCTGTCCCCCACTTCGCCCGGCACACTGATGCGCCGGGTCGTATCCGCCTGGGACGAGGCACCCTGGGATGGCCGGAAATCTGCCGCGTTCCGGCTTTACCAGGCCGCAGAATACGCTTGGGCGGCCGGCAACGACACCGAATGCATCCGCAGACTGGATGCGGCACTACGGGCGCTCGAATAGTTCGTACACGCTGCGTCTGCCCGTTGCGCCTCCACGCGCATCTGGCTGGCGTCTCATGCACGAACAAGTTGCGGGGTGTCGCGGCACTCGCACCCCCGCCGCTCTGAGCGTTCGCTGAGCGACAATCCTGGAGCCCCCCTCCCCGGGATTGTCGCTCGCTTTGCCGAGCCGGACGCAGTCCGTTGGCCTCTCCGCGTAGATTCCGAATCTTGCTCGCGGCGCCGGAACCCCGAAAGTTGAGAGTCACCCGCCCTCTCCCTCCTCCCGATCGGAAACGCCGCGATGGCCACGCTTCAACGGCTTGCAATCATAGGGAATTCACTGCCGCGCCGATGTGGCATTGCGACATTCACAACCGATCTGCAGCAATCGATCGCTGCCACGACTGGCGATCCGCATGCCGCGATCATCGCAATGACCGATCAGCCCGGCAGTTATGACTACCCGCCGACCGTCGGGTTCGAGATCCATCAGCAGGCGGAAAGCCAGTACCTGCGCGCCGCCCACTTCATCAATGCCGGCGAGTACGATGCCATCTCGCTTCAGCATGAATTCGGCATCTTCGGCGGCCCGGCGGGCGAGTTCATCGTACCGCTGCTGCAAAGACTGCGCACGCCGGTCATCACGACCCTGCACAGCGTGATCGCCGAGCCGGACGTTCACCAGAGACGCGTCCTCGAAAAGGTTATCGCCGCGTCGGCCCGGGTGGTCGTGATGGCAGAAAAGGGCCGCCAGCTGCTCGCCAGCGTCTATGGCGCGCCGGCCGCCAAGGTCGTGGTCATCCCCCACGGCGTGCCGGACTTTCCGTTCGAATCCCCGGCCGCCGCCAAGGACCGTCTCGGCTTCACGGGCAAGACCGTCATCCTGACCTTCGGATTGTTGTCACCCAATAAGGGCGTCGAAGTGATGATCGACGCGATGCCCGCGATTCTCGAGCACTGTCCGGATGCGGTCTATGTCGTCCTTGGCGCAACCCACCCCACGCTCGTGCGCGACCAGGGCGAGGCTTACCGCGACGCCTTGATGGCCCGCGTGGCGGCGCTCGGAATCGAGGCGAACGTCGTCTTCTTCAATCAGTTCGCCGACAAGGACACGCTGCTCGAATTCATCGCCATGTGCGATGTCTACGTCACGCCTTACCTGTCCGAGGCGCAGATGACATCGGGCACTCTTGCCTACAGCTTCGGCCTCGGCAAGGCGATCGTCTCGACACCGTACTGGCACGCCCGGGAGCTGCTCGCCAACGGGCGCGGCATCCTCGTGCCGTTCCGCGACTCCGGCGCGCTCAGTACCGCCATCACCAGCCTGCTGACGAATGACGCCTTGCGTCTCGCCATGCGCGAGCGGGCATACGCGCTGAGCCGCCCGATGATCTGGGCACGGACGGCTGAGCGATACCGCGCGCTGTTCGAGAGCGTCATGCCGGGGCTCCGGACGGTGAGTCCACCTCGCCCGCTGCCCGCGCCCGCCGCCCGGAAGGAAGCTGTCCTGCCGGATGTGAAACTGACCCATTTCCTGTCGATGTGCGACGATACCGGCCTCTTCCAGCACGCCGTGCACTCTGTGCCGGACCGCTCACATGGCTATTGCGTCGATGACAATGCCCGGGCCCTGATGCTCGCCTGCGCGCTCACCGAGGCCGGCGAAAGTCCGCTGCCGGACATGGTCACCGCCACGTTCGCGGCCTTCGTCCAACACGCCTGGAACCCGGACCTCAGGCGGTTCCGCAACTTCATGGGTTTCGACCGGCGGTGGCTTGAGCCGTTCGGATCGGAAGACAGTCATGGCCGCACGCTGTGGGCGCTCGGATACTGCGCACGCCATGACAGCGATCCGTCGCGCCGCAGCTGGGCGAGCCATCTGTTTCTGGAAGCCCTGCCCGCGCT
Source organism: Hyphomonadaceae bacterium (assembly GCA_027482995.1). GTDB lineage: Bacteria > Pseudomonadota > Alphaproteobacteria > Caulobacterales > Hyphomonadaceae > Hyphomonas. The sequence goes on from JAIXVM010000168.1 coordinate 26,911, forward strand.
GGACGAATTCAGGTCTCCGCGCGCCTGGGCTTTCGGACTGCTCGGTCTCGACGCGTTCTGCGCCCGTCACCCCGGCCATCACGTCGCCGAAGAAATGCGGCGAATTCTGGCGGACCAGCTTCTGCGCCTGATGGCCGATATCCAGTCCCACGACTGGGACTGGTTCGAAGCGGGCCTCAGCTATGACAATGCGCGCCTCCCGCAGGCCCTGATCGCAACCGGTCTCGCCACGGACTCGGCCACTTACCGGCAGGCTGGCCTCACATCATTGCGTTGGCTGATGCGGCAGCAATCGACGCCCTCCGGCCTGTTCCGGCCCATCGGCACGGATGGCTTCGGCCAGCAAAGATCCGCGCCCATGGCCTTCGACCAGCAGCCGGTAGAAGCGGCGGCCTCGATCGCGGCCTGTCTTGCCGCGCACCGGGCCCAGCCGAAGGGTGGATGGATCGAGGAAGCCGTGCGCGCATTCAACTGGTTCCTCGGCGCGAACGACCTGTCGGTCCCGCTCGCAGACGTCGCCACCGGCAGCTGCCGGGACGGACTGCACAGCGACCGCGCCAACGAGAACCGCGGCGGCGAGTCGGTCCTGTCCTATCTCCTGGGGCTGGTGGAGATCCGGTCCGCCGTCGGTGTACGGAGCAAGTTGAAACCGCTTCTTGCAACTCACGTATCGGCGGGCTGAACACAGGACATGCCGGGGCAGGACGAATTGGGGATGCATTGACCGAATATGTGGGGTTCGCGCGTCAGGCGCTTCAGTTGCGGCCCGATCCCGGGCGCGTGATCGTCCGCCCGTTCAAGCCGACGATCGAGCCGCGCGATCTCAAGCCGACCGACAAGACCCGCGCCAATCATATCGTTGACCGGGTGCTCGCGCTGGACGCCGAAACCGCCGAAGCGCAGCTATCTGACGTGCTGCTGAATTTCGAGGGCCGGCATCTCGCCTTGCCGCTGATCTTCGAGGCGCGCGCCGCCGGGATGAACAAGGCCCTCGCCCCGCACGCCCGGTTCAGCCTGATCCAGCGCCAGTTGATCGGCTCATACTTCCTGCTCGAAAACAGTTTCGAATCCGCCGCCCTGTTCAATCCGAGCATTGTGCTGCATCCCGACCAGACGGGCGCGCCGCCCGGTGGCTGCCGCATCATCCTCAGCCTGCGCGCGGTCGGTGAAGGGCACGTGTCGTCGCTGACATTCCGCTCCGGCACCGTCGCGGGAGACGGCCTCGTCAGCATCGATGCCTGCGACCGGCTCGCCGCCATCCCGCATATCATTGATCGCCATTCCGACGCGGACGGCGAGACGCTCCTGCTGAGCTTCGATGCGGCGCGGGATATCAGCCAGCGCGTCATCTTTCCCATCACGCTGACCCAGTCGAACGGCATCGAGGATGCGCGGTTCGTCAAGTTCGAAGGCGACGGGCCAGCCCGCTACCTCGCCACGTACACGGCCTATAGCGGCCGCGCGATTGCATCCGAGCTGATCGAGACGTCGGACTTCGTGACCTTCCGCATGACGCCGCTTCAGGGTTCGGCGTCGAAGAACAAGGGCATGGCCCTGTTCCCGCGCAAGCTCGACGGCCGATACGCGATGATCGGCCGCCAAGACAACGAGAATCTCTACCTCATCTATTCCGATGACCTCTACCGCTGGGACGGCGGCACGGCGATCCTGCGGCCACGCTTTCCCTGGGAGTTCGTGCAGATCGGCAATTGCGGCTCGCCCATCGAGCTTGCCGAAGGATGGCTTCTGCTGACCCACGGCGTCGGCCCGATGCGCAAGTATTCGATTGGCGCGGCGCTGCTCGACAAGGCCGATCCCTCACGGGTGATCGGACGGCTGTCCGAACCGATCGTGGGGCCGACGCCTACACAGCGCGAAGGCTACGTGCCCAACGTGGTCTACACCTGCGGCGCGCTGCTCTCGGGCGACCGGATCATCCTGCCCTATGCCGTGTCCGACACGTTCACCACCTTCGCCACGATCCACCTGCCCGACCTGATTGCCGCGATGGGGCCCCCATGACGATTAAGGTTGCCTACATCCTCGCCCCGACCGGAAAGTTTGCCGGCGTCGAACGCGTCGTGGATGAGATCGCTGACGCACTCGCGCGCGCCTATCCTGACCAGATCGATGTCGACGTGCTGCTCTGTTCGGACTTCCCCGGCATGCCGGTGGACAATCGCGGTTACACGCGGATTGTCACCGCCGGCAGCAACCGCCTGGCCCTGATCGCGGCGGTTCGGCGCGCGATCAGCCGAAAGAAATATGATCTCGTGGTCGTGCCCCAGGTCGAGCCGACCACCATGTTCTGGTTCTCCTGCCTCGGTCTTCGGCGCAAGTTCGCGCTCTACCTCCATGGCAACACGAAATTCGAGAACACGCACTGGAAAGCCAATGTGATGTTCTTCCTGATGCGCGCCGTCGTCCTGCGGCGGCTTTCGGCCGTTTTCAGCATCACGCCGAAACAGCTCGATTATTTCAGGCAGGCTTTCCCGAGCAACGTGCCGCACTTCTGGGTGCCCAATCCCGTGCGAGAATTTCCTGGAGAGCCTTCTCCAGCCCGGCCCGGCGGCCCCATCACCTTCGTCAATGTCGGGCGCTTCTGCCGCCAGAAGGGACAGGACATATTGCTCCGCGCCTTCGCCCACGTTCACGCGCGCCGCCCGGACACCCGCCTGAAGATTGTCGGCTATGGCCCGGAAGAAGCGGACATCCGGACGAACATCGCCGCCCTCGGATTGTCCGGCGCCGCATCGATCGAGCACCACCCGCTCGACCCGTCGCTGGCGCTGGCGACAAGTGACGTCTACGTCTCCGCCTCTCGCTGGGAAGGCTGGTCGCTGGCCATCTGCGAAGCCCTGCGCTTCGGCCTGCCGGTCGTGTCCACCAATTGCGAGTTCGGCCCCGCCGACATCCTCACCGATCCGCGCCTCGGCCGTCTCAGCGACGAGACCGACGAATCCGGCCTCGCGGAACAGATGCTCTACTACTGCGACAACCTCGCCGAGGAGCGGACCCACGCGGGTTTCCGGCGCGCTTATGTGAGCCGGTTCGATGCGCGCCGCGTAGTGCCGATCCACGCCGACGCTCTGCTGCGCGCCGCAGGCCGGGACTGGACACTTACCCATGAGCCTTGAGCCGATCGGCATTGCAAGCTTCGTGATCGGCGCCGTCTGCTTCGGCCTCGGCCAGCGCGCCCTCGCCATCGCGCTCGTCGCCGCCTCGCTGCTCGGCTCGGCGGCGGCCATCATCTCCGGCGGCATCAACATCACGCCCGCCTACGTGCTGGCCAGCTTCGCCCTCGTCTCGATGTTGATTCGCCCCCAACAACTCGCCCGGTTGAGCACCGAACTTGCGCCGCCCCGTCCGGCCTTCTGGCTCTTGTGCCTCGTCGTCTACGGCATTGTCAGCAGTTTCCTGATCCCCCGGCTTCTGGCCGGGACGACCGACATCATCCCGCTCGGAACCTCCGCCTACGGAGCCTATGAAAGCACCGTCCCGCTCGGTCCAGTCTCGAGCAACCTCACCCAATCGGTCTACATGGCCGCCAACCTCGCCTGCCTGCTCTTCGCCGTCGCCGTCGGGTCTACCCGCGACGGGTTCCGGACGCTGACGGCGGCGGTGCTCATCTACGGCGTCCTCAACATTGCCTTCGCCGCGCTCGACATCGCGACCTTTGCCACCGGCACGCAGGACAGTCTCAGCTTCATCCGGAACGCCGAGTATCAGATGCATCACGAAGAACGCCTCTTCGGCCTCAAGCGCATCGTCGGCTCGTTCACCGAGGCGGCCGTCTTCGCGCGCACGACGATGGGCGTCTTTGCCTTTTCAGCCACCCTGTGGCTGTGCGGGCGCCGGTCCCTGCTGACGGGCCTCGTCGCGGCGACGTCCTTGCTGCTGCTCATCTTCTCCACGTCATCTTCGGGGCTCGCAGTCCTGCCATTCATGCTCGGCCTCCTGTTCCTGACTGCCATCCATATGGCGGTCTTCGAGCAGCGCGCACGGGCCGGACTGGCCATCGTCCTAACCGGCGTGCCCGCCTTGCTGCTCATCGCCGGCCTCATCGTCGCCCTGAACAAGGAGGCCTTCGCGATCGCGAGCAATTACATTGACCTCCTTGTACTGACGAAACTGTCATCGGACTCCGGCCTCGAACGGTCCAACTGGAATGCCGTGGCGCTCCAGAACGTCCTCGACACATGGGGCCTCGGCGTCGGCCTCGGCACCAACCGGGCCTCCAGCTTCGCCCTCGCGCTGCTGTCAAACCTCGGCATTCTCGGCGTCCTGCTCTACGCCGCCTTCGCGTTCACGGCCTTCGTCCGCATCCGCGAAACCCCCGGCACCTATGTCGCCGATGTGAAACTCGCCGCGCGAAATGCCTGCCTCGGCCTCATCGCGATGGACCTCTTGATCAGCCCGGTGATTGACCAGGGCATCTTTTTCTTCGTGCTTGCCGGTCTCGCCGCGTCCCGCCCGGACGCGCACGGCGCACCTGTTCTGAGGCGGCTCGAAATTGCGCCGGCACCCCGCTATGACCCCGCAACCTGACTTCGCCGTCAACGGACGATTCCTCGGTAAGCCGGTCACCGGCGTGCAGCGTTACGCCGTGAACGTCGTAACCGCGATGAACCGGTCGCTTGTCCGCCGCGGCACACGCGCGCGCCTCCTCGCACCGGCCGGTACAACGGACCCCGGGCTCGGCGCCATGCCGCTCGTTGAGGCCGCTGGCCTGTCCGGTCACGCGTGGGAACAGGTCACCTTGCCGCTGGCGAGCGACCTCCCGCTGCTCAGCCTCTGCAATACCGGCCCGGTCGTCCGGGCGCGCCAGGCCGTGTGTATCCACGATGCCAATGTCTTCGAGGCGGGCGGCAGCTACAGCTTCAATTTCCGCGCCTTCTACAAGCTCGTTCAGCCCTTGCTGGCGAGGCGTGCGCTGACCCTCACCACCGTCTCGCACCACTCCGCCACGCAGATCGCGCGCTGGATGCCGGTTCGCGCCGCGGACATTGTCGTCCTGCCAAACGGGCACGAACACGCGCTCGACTGGCATCCGGAAAACGCTGTTGTGGCGCCGCGCCTGTTCGAAGGGCCCGGCGCGCTCGAACCCGGCCGCTTCATCCTCGTCATCGGGTCGCGTGCCCGCCACAAGAACATGCGTCTTGTCCGGGACATCGCGCCTGCCCTTGCTGCGCGCGGCCTCGAGGTCGTCATCGTCGGCGGCGCGGCCAGCATCTTTGCCGGCGAAGACCTCGCCCCGGCGCCGAATGTGCAGTTCACCGGAACGATCGCGGACGATGACCTCGCTTACCTGCTCGGCCGCGCGCTGTGCCTCGTGTTCCCGTCCTGGACCGAAGGCTTCGGCCTGCCGATCCTCGAGGCCATGGCCCGCGGCTGCCCGGTCATCTCGTCAAACCGCGCCAGCATGCCGGAAATCTGCGGCGGCGCCGCCCTGATGGCCTGGCCGGACCGGCCGCAGGACTGGCTCTCCCATATCTTCCGCCTGGCCGGCTCCGAGAGCCTGCGCGCCGATCTCATCGGGGCGGGCAAGGCGCGCCTGCCATCCTTCGCCTGGCAAACGACCGGCGAACGGTACGTTGACCTGATGCAGCGCTTGTCTTCCGGAGACCCGAGATGAGTCCCGAGCTGCCCCGGACAAACATCGCCGTCATCATCGCCACGACCGGACGGCCCGATGTGGTCAGCGCTGCGGTCCGGCGCCTCGTACAAACACAGACCGTCTCGCCGTCCCGCCTGCTCATCTCCTGCGTGTCCGCCAGCGATGCCGGAGACCTCGGCGACCTGCCGGGCGCCGAGATCCTGCTTGGCCCCAAAGGCCTGCCCGCCCAGCGCAACACCGCCCTCGCCATGCTGACCGAAGACACCGACATCGTCGCCTTCTTCGACGATGATTTCGTGGCCGATCCCGGCTGGCTCGCTGCCGCAGTGCAGACCTTCAACAGCGACCCCGCCGTAACGGGTTTCACCGGCCGCGTGCTGGCCGACGGCATCAAGGGCCCCGGACTGTCCTTCGAGGACGCCGTCGCAATCCTCGCGCAGGATCCACCGGCTGTCGCCTGGACCATGCAGGAACCCTTCAGCCCGTATGGCTGCAACATGGCCTTCCGCCATGCCGCCATCGGGGATCACCGCTTCGATGAGCGCCTGGTTCTTTACGGATGGCTCGAAGACCGCGACTTTGCCGCCGCACTGGCACAGGCTGGCGGCCGGTTCGTCAAGTGCGCTGCCGCCCGGGGCGTCCACATGGGCACCAAGCGCGGCCGGGTCGCCGGCGACCGGCTCGGCTATTCGCAAGTGATCAACCCGCTCTACATGCTGAAGAAGGGAACAATGACCCCGGCGCAGGTCGCCGATCACATCCTGAGAAATGTCATAAGCAATACGGCCTTGTCGCTTCGCCCGGAACCTTTCATCGACCGGCGCGGCCGGCTGAGGGGCAACCTGCGCGCCCTGCAGGACGTTCTGCGCGGCGAGCTCGAGCCCGAGCGTGCGGCGACGCTGTTTCAATCTTCCGCAGGCTGAGCATCGGGCTGCCTCGTTTGCAGTCAGCGGCCTCGCTGGCCTGCCCATCTCACTGGCACTCAGTACAAATACGGAGCGCACTTTTTCTCCATACAAATCCGGGGTTTGTGGTCCTATCGGTAGTTTGCGCAGATTGCTGCGAGTGCGTCCGTATGGGAATGGTTAACGGTCACTTAAAGTAGATCATCCGGTTGGCGTTCGGAATTCAGCATCCGGGGTTTGCGCTCGCGCGGCATCCGCCCGGGCGGAGACCACCGGTTCACCTGCAAGCGTCCGGCCGGCGTCCCGCGCCGCCGGCATCACGTTGGGACTGGAAACATCGAATGGCGATGCCACGCACAGACAATCTGTATACCGAGGGTTTTCCCGACTGGCCGCAATCGCCGCTCGGCGGCGGCGTCAAGCGTGCCTTTGACGTCCTGTGCGCGACCGTGATCCTGATCCTGACCCTGCCGGTCTTCGCCTTTGTCGCCGTAGCCATAAAAATGGATCGGTCGGGACCGGTTTTCTACCGGCATAGACGCATCGGTCTCGGTGGCCGGGAATTCGATTGCCTGAAATTCAGCTCGATGATCCCGGACGGCGACCAGGTACTCGCCGCTTACCTCGCCCGCAACCCCGAAGCTGCCGAAGAATGGACGCAAAAGCGCAAGCTGACCGATGATCCGCGCGTCACGCCCATCGGGCGCTTCCTGCGACGGTCCAGCCTCGACGAACTCCCCCAGATACTCAACGTCCTGCGCGGCGAGATGAGCCTCGTTGGCCCCCGGCCCGTCGTCCGCGACGAACTCAGCCGGTATGATCTCCAGCTGGTTCACTATCTCCGGTCCCGGCCGGGCATCACCGGCCTCTGGCAGATCTCCGGCCGCTCCGACACCAGCTACGAACAACGCGTCAATTTCGACCGGCACTACGCGCTGAAATGGTCAGCGGCTGAGGACATCTCGATCATGCTGCGAACGATCCCTGCACTCCTCGAACGCCGGGGAGCCGTCTGATGCCGCCCGAAGCTGTCCCCGCCCTCTATAACGGCCACCGCGCCGAAGCGAACGGCCATGCGCCGGAGCGCGACCTGCGCGAACTGAAAGTCGCCATCGTGCACTTCTGGCTGGTCAATTACCGCGGCGGCGAGAAGGTCATCGATGTGCTGCTCGAGATGTTTCCCCAGTCGGACATCTTCACCCATGTCTACGATCCGAAGCGGGTCTCCAAGACCATCCGTGAAAAGACGGTCCGCACGACCTTCATCCAGAACCTGCCCTTCGCGCGCAAGGGTTACCAGTTTTACCTGCCGCTGATGCCGGTCGCGCTCGAGCAGCTCGACCTGTCGGGATACGACCTCGTGATCTCCAGCGAGTCCGGCCCCGCCAAAGGCGTGATTGTGCCGCCCGAGACGCCGCACATCTGCTACTGCCTGTCGCCGATGCGCTATGTGTGGGACCAGTACC
>JAIXVM010000310.1 GCA_027482995.1 Hyphomonadaceae bacterium
CATCGCGACCTTGCATACACGCGCGTATTCTGCGCGTTGAATCTTTGACCCTGCGCAGTGTGCGGGGATCATTGCGGCCGGTGCCGCGCGGCTCATTCAGCCTCGCACGCACCTCCGGACTGATGTGACATCAACAACCGCAGAGGACTTCCCCCATGAACATTCGTTATCCCGCCATTGTCGCCGCTAGCTTCGCCCTGTCGCAACTTGCGATTCCTCTCGCGCAGGCTCAAACGCCAGCTGCAGAGTTCCGCACCGTCGAACCACAGACGTTCAACGCATCCGACCTTCAGGCCTATGGTCTGTCTACGGACGATACAGCGGCTATCCTTGCCTATCAGCAGCAGGGCTACACGGTCCAACTGGTGACCCCGGAAGAAGCCGTGGCCTACGACGCCGGCATGACCAACAGCAACATCCTCGCGCTGGTCGGACTTGTCGTCATTGTGCTCGTGGTCGCATCGGCAATCTGATCCATGCTTCGAGGCGCTGCCGCAGCGCTGGCGTTCGGATTGGGCGCTTGCGCCACAAACCCGAACGCCACGTCCGGCGAGTTTGCGGAACGCAGCGCTGCAAACAGTTTCGAGTTTTTCGACAGGTCGGTCGATCCTCCATCGACATTGCTGCTGCCGCTTGAGCATGACCGGCAGGTGAATGGAATCGCGTGCGGTGCGCACGCGCTGGCCAGCATTGCGAATTACTGGCTCGGGCCGGCGCACATTTCAGGTGAAGCCCTTTTCGCCGCCTCGCCGCCTGCAGACCTGATGACAGGCTATTCAATGGCTGAGTTGCTCGCACTCGCCGGGGAGCAAGGCCTGCTTGCCAGCGCCGTGCGGTTGCAGGAGGCAGACATCCTGCGTGAGCTGGAAGCCGGCCGGCCCGTGCTTGTGCCGGTGCGCGTACCGTCCGTGTTCGTACAACCGTGGCAATTGCCGGGCGCGAACATCCCCCTGCTCGGCGTGCCGGCGGCGATCGGCATCTCGCGCGCGGCCAGCCTGTCCGAGCTCACGGGCCGCGGCATGTTCAATCACTACGTCGTCATCGCCGGGCATGAAGGCGACACGTTCGTCATTCTGGAACCCGTAATGGGCCTGCGCACGATCAGCGCCGAACGGCTTATGCGATACCGGTCTGCCTTCGGAAATGCGGCGATCGTTTTCAGCGCGCCGCCTGCCCCGGCTTGATCCCGAAAACAATTTCGCCGGCTTGCGCCGGCGAAATCTCTAGGTTTGTCAGCTGATCGGAGGCACTGGCGGCGGCGGGATACCCGCATCGTCCTCGTGCACTTCGGTCAGTCCGCGTCCCACATGGCTGCGGCTGCGGCTGTAGACGAAATAGACAACCAGTCCGATGGCTGCCCAGATCACGAACAGCATCTTGGTGTAATCCGACAGGCTGAAGAACAGGTAGAGGCAGCCCGCGATCGCGACAGGTGCCACCACATAGACGAGCGGCGTGCGGAACGGGCGTTTGCGGTCCGGATCCTTGCGGCGCAGCACCATCACCGCGATGCCAACCATGGCGAAGGCAAACAGCGTGCCCGAGTTCGAAATGTCAGCCAGCGCGCCCACCGGGAAGAAGGCCGCGAAGGCGGCCACGAACACGCCGGTCATGATCGTGATCACGTAGGGTGTGTTGAACTTCGGGTGGATGCGGGAGAACACGTTCGGCAGAAGGCCGTCGCGGCTCATCACGAAGAAGATGCGGGTCTGGCCGAACATCATCATCAGGATGACCGATGGCAGGGCGAGACCGGCGGCGAGGCCGAGCAGGTTGCCGATCTGGGGCCAGCCGATTTCGCGCAGTGTCCAGGCGAGGGCTTCCTTCGAACAGACAACCGCCTGGTCGCCAATCGCATCACACGCCGCCGTCAGTTCCGAACTGCCCGGGGCGAAGCCCTTGCCGGCTTCGTCCATCAACGGCTGCGCGCCAACGCCGCCGACCACGCCGGATGCGACGAGCAGATAGAAGACGGTACAGATGGCCAGCGAACCGATGAGGCCAATGGGCACGTTTCGTTGAGGGTTTTTCGTTTCTTCCGCCGCCGTGGAAACGGCGTCGAAGCCGACATAGGCAAAGAAGATCGAGGCGGCCGCGGCCGATATCCCGGCAAATCCGAGCGGCGCGAAGGGTTCGAAATTCTCCATGTTCATCGCCGGGATCGCGAGCACGACGAAGGCCGTCAGCGCGGCAATCTTGACCACCACGAGGATCGAGTTGACGAACGCACTTTCGGTTGTGCCGAGGACAAGGAGACCCGTGACCAGCAGCGCGATGATCATCGCGGGCAGGTTGATGATGCCGCCCTGGCTTGGCCCCTGTGTGTACGCTTCAGGTAATGTGACGCCCCCGAGGTTCTCGATCAAACTGACTAAATATCCGGCCCAGCCCACCGAGACAGCCCCGGCCGCGACGGCATATTCGAGCACCAGTGCCCAGCCCACCATCCAGGCGAGCAGCTCGCCCATCACCGCGTAGGTATAGGTGTAGGCCGAGCCCGACACCGGCACCATCGAGGCGAGTTCGGCGTAGCAAAGAGCTGCCACGGCGCACACCACGGCGGCGATCACGAAGGACACCATCATGCCCGGTCCGGCTTTCTGCGCGGCTTCTGCCGTCAGCACGAAAATCCCGGTACCGATGATGCCGCCGATGCCCAGCATTGTAAGCTGGAAGGCACCCAGCGAGCGTGTCAGCGACTTCTTTTCGGCCGTCGCCAGAATCGCGTCGAGCGATTTCACCCGGTCAAAGATCATACTGTTCAACCCTGATTGTTTGCGTTCGTGCCGCGCGCAATGCCTCGGCCCCCGTATTGGGTGAGCCTAGCCAAATGCTGGCCCTGTTCAAGGCAATTCGAGCACATTCTTGCCCGGATTGCGCCTCAGAATGAAAAACCGGGCAGTGAATCGAAGGCTTTCTTGAGCGCGTCGCCCCAGCCGCGCGAGATCGACTGGTAATAGGGGTCTTCGCCCTCGATGCGCTTGGACAGGCCGAGGCGGAAGGTATCGCGTTCGATCACCTGAAGGTCCAGCGGCGGCCCCACGGAGAGGTTCGCCTTCATGGTTGAGTCGAACGACACGAGCAGCAACTTGGCCGCATCCTCATAGCTCATGGCGGGATCAAAGGCCCGCACCAGGATGGGCCGCCCATACTTGGTCTCGCCAATCTGGAAGTAAGGTGTGTCGTCGCCCGCCTCGATGAAGTTGCCTTCCGGGTAGACCATGAACAGGCGCGGCTCCATGCCCTTCACCTGCCCACCGAGGATGATCGTGGAGTTGAACGAGGAATCCGCGCGCTGCCCCGTCGGCGCGCTCGACGTGATGACTTCCCGCAATGTGTCGCCGACGTGCCGGGCCACCTGGAACATCGTCGGCAATTCAAGGATAGACGGCCGCCGCTCGCTCGGCGCCTTGGTTCGCTCCTCGATCAGGCTGACGACGGCCTGCGTGGTCGCCAGGTTGCCCGAGGTCATCAGCACGATCGCGCGTTCGCCCGGAACCGACCAGGTGAACAGTTTCCGGAAGCGCAGGATGTTGTCGACGCCCGCGCCCGTGCGGGTGTCCGACATGAAAACAAGGCCGCGATTGAGCCTGAGACCAACACAGTAAGTCATGGAAGTGAACCGGCGAGCGTCGTTCTTATTGTTGTTGCACCTGGATCGAGACGTCGAGCGATTCGCTGGACGCGCCGAACCGCATTCCAGAAACGGGCGCCGCCTCTCTGTAGTCAAGCCCCGTCGCCACGCGAACGTAGCGGCTGTCGGGAGAAATAGCGTTGGAGATGTCAAAGCCAACCCATCCGAGGCTTTCCACATGTACCTCGGCCCAGGCGTGACCGGCATCCTGGCTCACCCGGTCATTCATCATCAGATAGCCACCGGCATAGCGCGCCGGATAGCCGAGCAGCCGCGCGGCGGAGATGAATACGTGCGCATGGTCCTGGCAAACGCCGTGACCCTTTTCGAGGGCATCTTCTGCCTTGGTGTCCGCGTCCGTCCAGCCCGGTTCGTACAGGATCGCATCGCGCACCAGTTGCGCGACACCGTGCAGGCGGGCGACATCACCGGCCGAATTGTCCGGCGCCGATTTCACAAGCCGGCGGATGAGCGGTCCCGGACGCGTCAACACGGTGGAGCGGCGAAACAGCCAGAGCGGCGAAAACCCGCGGTGCTGGCCGATGATGCCGGCCCGGTCCTCGACTTCCACTTCACCGCTGCTCGAAATGATCAATTGCTCGGCCCCGGTATCGAGGCTGATCAGCTGCACCCAGTTGGCGTTGTGGTCTTCGTATTCGGCTTCAATGCGGCCGCCCTGAATCTGGTGATCCCAGCTGAGCACCTGCTGCCCCACGCGCGACTTCGGTGTCTGGCGCAATTGCAGCAGGCCATAGGAGACCGGGCTCGTATAGCTGTACTTGGACGCATGGCTGATTTTCAGACGCATCGATCTTCCTTCACCGGTTGAAGCGGAAGTCTTCCTCGACGTGACCGGCGAGGGCGTTGTTGGACTGGATGAAGTTGGTCAGGAACTCGTGCAGGCCGCGTTCCATGATCTGGTCGATCGTCAGGTCTTCAAGTTCGTCGCGCAGGCCGAGCGCGAAATCGAGGCTCGGACGGCGCACGCCATAGTCCGAACACAGATGACCGAGGTTCCCGGCGATCTTGCGCAAACAGTATAGAAGCGATCGCGGCATGCGGCGGTCGAGGATCAGGAAGTCCGCGATCGTCAGCGGCCGTGTCTCGCCGCCGTAGAGCCAGCGGAACGACCGCTCCGCCGATGCGGCGCGCAGGATGGTTTCCCATTGCACGTTGTCCAGCGTCGAGCCCACGAGCGTGACGGAAGGCAGCAGGACGTAATACTTTACATCGAGGATGCGCGCGATGTTGTCCGCACGCTCAACGAACGTGCCGACACGGGCAAAATTGTAGATGTCGTTGCGCAGCATCGTTCCGACCGTCGCGCCGCGCACAAGGGCGCTCTGATTGCGGATCAGGGCGAGCACATCCGGCAGATCGGTCTCCCGCACAGGTCGGGCGAGCGCGTCCTTGAGCGTGATCCATGTTTCATTGACCGCTTCCCAGACTTCGCGCGTCAGCGCCGTGCGCACGAGGCGGGCGTTGTTGCGGGCCGCTTCCGTGACCGAGATCACGCTCGACCGGTTGGCCGGATCGCGCAGCAGGAAGTTGATGACGCTCGGCCCGTCAAACTTCGCGCCGGAGTCGATGAAAGCCTTTCGCTGCGACGCCGTCTCGATAATCGACGCCCACTCATCTTCCGCGTGATCTGAGCGCGTCAGCGCAATGCGGAATCCCGCATCAGCGAGGCGCGCGGTGTTCTCCGCGCGCTCGAGATAGCGATACATCCAGAACAGGCCGCCTGCCGTCTTGCCGAGCATTGCGCCTAGTCCTCCAGAACCCAGGTGTCTTTGGTGCCGCCGCCCTGGCTCGAGTTGACGACCAGCGATCCCTTCTTGAGCGCAACCCGCGTCAGGCCGCCGGGGGTGATCTCGATGCCTTCCGGCGACATGAGCACAAAGGGCCGAAGATCGACATGCCGCGGGGCGAGGCCGGCCCGCGTCAGGATCGGTACGGTGGACAAGGCGAGCGTGGGCTGGGCGATATAGTTCGCAGGCTTAGCGGTGAGCTTCAGCCGGAACGCTTCGAGTTCCTTCTTCGAGGCCGCCGGGCCGACCAACATGCCGTATCCGCCCGAACCGTGCACTTCTTTCACAACCAGCTCGCTCAGATGTTCGAGCACGTAGCTGAGCGAAGACGGTTCCGAGCAGCGCCAGGTCGGCACGTTCTTCAGGATCGGCTTTTCGCCGGTGTAGAATTGCACGATGTCCGGCATGTACGAATAGATCGCCTTGTCATCGGCGATGCCGGTGCCCGGCGCGTTGGCGATGGTGATCCCGCCCGAGCGATAGACATCGAGGATACCCGGCACACCGAGGAAGGAATCCGGACGAAAATTCAGCGGGTCGAGATAGTCGTCATCGACGCGCCGGTAGAGCACATCAATGGGTGTATATCCGAGCGTGGTGCGCATCGCGATCCGCCCGTCGACAACGCGCAGGTCCCGGCCCTCGACCAGTTCGGCGCCCATCTGATCGGCGAGAAACGCATGCTCGTAGTAGGCCGAGTTGTGAATGCCCGGCGTGAGCACCGCGACGACCGGACGGCCCGTGCAGGCCGGCGGCGCGCAGGCCGACAGCGATCGGCGGAGCATCTTCGGATAGTCGCTGACCGGCCGTACACGGATCTTCGTGAACAGCTCGGGAAACATCTGCAGCATCGTCTCCCGGTTCTCCAGCATATAGGAGACGCCGGACGGCGTGCGGGCATTGTCTTCGAGAACGAAGAATTCGTTCTCTCCGGTGCGAACCAGATCAACACCTACGATATGGGTGTAAACCCCGCCCGGCGGCGACACGCCGAGCATCTTGGGCAGGAACGCATCGTTGTTTTCAATCAGCTCGACGGGCACCCGGCCCGCCCGCAGGATTTCCTGGCGGTGATAAATGTCATTCAGGAAGGCATTGATCGCGCGCACACGCTGCTCGATGCCTTTCGTCAGACGCGTCCATTCCTTGGCCGAAATGATACGCGGCACGATGTCGAACGGGATCAGCCGCTCGTCGGCATCCGCCGCGCCATAGACGTTGAACGTGATGCCGGTGCGGCGGAAGAAGGTTTCCGCCTCCCGCGCCTTGCGGCGAAGCCGTTCAGGCGGTTCAGCGCCGTACCAGTCGCAATAGCGCGAATAAGGGGCGCGGGGCCGGTCGCCCGTCCCGTCCATCTCGTTGAAAAATGTTGGAGTTTCTCCCATGCGGGCCACCTTACGCAGGATTCACTGGGGCTCAACGGGCTTCGCCTGCGAGGCACTTGGCGCGCGGCCCTGCCCCATCGCCGGGCGGAACTGTCCAAAACCTGACCAAAAAACCGGCACTCCGGCCGGAATCGGAACGCGAAACCGCTTGTTGGCGTACCGTGCGTCTGACAGGAGCGTTGCGTCTGCCGCCAGTCCGAACAAAGAGCCGAGCGCATTTTTCCACTCAAACCAACAACGGCTTCGGCCTTCATCCGGGCGAACACGCGTCTCCTGCCGGTCGAGGGCCTCGATCTCGGCGGCGCCACGA
Organism: Hyphomonadaceae bacterium; assembly: GCA_027482995.1. Classification (GTDB taxonomy): domain Bacteria; phylum Pseudomonadota; class Alphaproteobacteria; order Caulobacterales; family Hyphomonadaceae; genus Hyphomonas. Next base: position 7,138 of record JAIXVM010000310.1, read on the forward strand.
TGCGCCTCTGGCTGGCCGATGCGATCACGCCGATCTGGTCAGCCACCGAAGCCGACCTAAAACGCCAATCCCTCGACCCGCCTTTTTGGGCCTTCGCCTGGGCGGGCGGACAGGCCGTCGCGCGGTGTGTGCTGGCACGGCCCGAACTCGTGTCAGGCCGCCGCGTGCTCGACATCGCCTGCGGCAGCGGCATGATCGCGATCGCCGCTGCGCACGCCGGCGCCGCGAAAGTCTGGGCCAACGACATCGACCCCTTGTGCGAGGCAGCTGTTTCGCTGAACGCCGAGGCCAACCATGTTGCCATCGAATGGCTCGGCGGCGACCTGCTCGCAGCCCCGGCCCCGGCGGTGGATGTGATCCTGGCCGGCGACATCTTCTACCAGAAGCAAATGGCGGATCGCTTCCTCGCCTGGCTGGGCGAGGCGGCGGCGCGCGGCATCGAAGTTTACGTCGGCGACCCCGGCCGGGCCTACGCGCCGGACGGCGGCGGGCCGCCGCTTGCCGAGTACGACATCGAGACAACGCTCGACCTTGAAGGCGTCACGCACCGCCTGACGCGCGTGTGGACTCTCTAACGACTTATGGACCAGTTATGGACTGGAGCGGGGCGCTAGCGGCGTCGTAAAACTTTATTGTGGCTGGTCTAAACTTTTCGTCACGGTTAACCGG
>JAIXVM010000022.1 GCA_027482995.1 Hyphomonadaceae bacterium
AGAACGCGCCGCCGACGATCCCGTCCATCCTCGATGCAGCCGCCGACCAATTCGGCGAGCGCACCTACATCGTTTACGAGAACGAGCGGGTGACCTTCCGCGCCTTGCAGATCGCCTCGCGCACTTTGGCGCACAGCCTCCAATCCCATTTCGGCGTGGAGAAGGGTGACCGCGTTGCCGTCATCATGCGCAACTATCCGGAATGGCCCCTGGGCTTCTACGCGGCGCTGAGCGTCGGCGCGATCACAACGCCGATGAACTCCTGGTGGACGGCCGAGGAACTTGAATACGGGCTCTCATTCGCCGGCGTGAAGGTCGCCATCATCGATGCGCAAATCTACGAACGCATCCGGGACCGGCTCGAGCGACTGCCGGACCTGAAGCACATCCTGATCGCGCGCGACTCCGCCGAGGAGATTGCCGATCCGCGCGTCAGCTCGCTCAATCCGATCGTCGGCGATCCCAATTCCTGGGCCAAACTTCCGGATCCCGGACCGGTGAATGTCACGCTCAGTCCCGAAGACGACGCCACGATCATGTACACCTCCGGCACAACCGGAAAGCCGAAAGGCGCGCTGGCGACACACCGCGCCGTCATCTCCAACATGTTCAATTCGCTGACCTGTCAGGCGCGGATGTACCTGCGCAAAGGCGAGCCGGTTCCCGCGCCGGATCCAGAGGCGATGCGCGCCACACTCCTCGCCGTCCCATTCTTCCATGCGACCGGCGCTTTCGCTATCCTCATCCCGTCGGCCCTCCGCGGCGACAAGATCGTGTCGATGTACAAGTGGGATGCGGGCCAAGCCCTGCCGATCATCGAAGCAGAAAAAATAACGTCCGTAGGCGGCGTACCGGCGATTGCCTGGCAACTGCTGGAACACCCCGACCGCGACAAATATGACCTCTCCAGCATCCAGGTCATCTCCTATGGCGGCGCACCGTCGGCGCCTGAACTGGTCTCGACAATCAAGAAGCGCTTCCCGGACGCGGCCCCCGGTAACGGCTGGGGCATGACCGAGACCTGCGCCACCGCCACACTGAATATCGGCGAAGACTATGTGAACCGCCCCTCAAGTGCCGGCGCACCTCCCGGCGCTGTCGAGATCAAGATCTGCGATCCCGAGGGCCGGGAAGCGCCCCCCGGCGCCGTGGGCGAGCTCTGGTGCAAGAGCCCGTCCAACTGCCGGCTCTATTGGAACCGGCCAGACGCAACTGCCGAGACGTTCCGGAACGGCTGGGTCGTCACGGGCGACCTTGCACGCATAGACGAAGAAGGATTTCTGTATCTCGTGGACCGCGCCAAGGACATGCTGATCCGAGGCGGGGAGAACATCTACTGTATCGAGGTCGAGAACGCGCTTTACGACCACCCGGCGGTCATGGACGCGGCCGTCGTCGGCATCCAGCACAAGATCCTCGGCGAGGAAGTCGGCGCAGTCGTCCAGCTGAAGCCCGGCAAGACGATTACCGAAGCGGAGCTTCGCGCCCATGTCGCCGGTCAGATTGCGGCGTTCAAGGTGCCTGTCGAGATCCAGTTCCTCAACGAACCACTACCGCGCAATGCCAACGGCAAGATCGTGAAAGCCGACCTGCGTCAGCGGTTCAAAGCGAGAGCATAATACGATGAGCACAGGCAAGCGCCGCATCGGCGACCGGGACATTCACCCTGTCGGCCTTGGATGCATGAACATCACCCACGCTTATGGCCCGCCGATGGACGAGACCGGCGCCAAAGCGCTGCTGGTCCGGGCGCTCGACCTCGGATGCGACTTTCTCGATACGGCAACGATCTACGGCATGGGTCGCAGCGAAGAGCTGATCGGCGAAGCGCTTGGTCATCGACGAAAGGAATACTTCCTCGCGAGCAAGTGCGTGCTCGGCTTCCGAGATGGCCAGCGTTTCCTTGATGGACGCCCAGAAGCGATCAAGTCGGCGTGCGAGGCCAGCCTGAAACGTCTGCGTACGGATGTCATCGATCTTTACTACCTGCACCGCCCGGATCCGAACGTGCCAATCGAGGACTCCGCCGGCGCACTGGCCGATCTCGTCAAAGCGGGCAAGATCCGCTTCATCGGCCTTTCAGAGATGGGGGAGGACCAGCTCCGCCGGGCACATGCGGTTCATCCGGTCGCGGCGATGCAGTCCGAATACTCCCTTTGGGTGCGCAATCCGGAGATCGCCGTGCTGAACGCTTGCAAGGAACTCGGCACCGCGCTGGTCGCCTTCTCGCCGGTCGGCCGGGGCTTCCTTGCCGATCCGCCCGCCGATCCCGCAAAATTTCACGACTCCGATCTGCGGCGCATCATGTTCCCGCGCTTCGACGCCGCTTTCTATCCGAAGAACCTGGCGCTGTTGGACGAAGCGCGCGCAATCGCCCGGGACGCAGGCTGTTCGGTGGCGCAACTGGCGCTCGCCTGGACGATGGCGAAAGGCGACCACGTGTTGCCGATCCCCGGAACAACCAGCCTCGCCCATCTCGAAGAAAACCACCGAGCCACTGACGTTACGCTAAGCGCCGCGCAGGTCGTTCGTCTTGATGCGCACTTCGCACCCGAACGCGCCGCCGGCCCACGCTACAATGCGATGGGGCAGGCGAGTGTCACGACGGAGATGTACGATTTCGAAAAGGCGCTCCATGGCGGATAAGCCGCCCGTTGCGCTGGAGACGCGCAGCGGGGACGACGATGGCCGCCGCTATTCGCCCTCCGCCGCGCGAAACCGCGAGCCGATCCGCGATGTTCTCTCTCGTCTCGTCCCATCTCCCGCCAGCATCCTTGAAGTTGCCTCCGGGACGGGTGAACATGGTGCATTCTTTACCGCTTCGCTTGAGGGTCTGGAGTGGACCTACTCGGACATCGATCCCGAAGGCCTGGCCAGCCAGGCCGCATGGCAACGCCTCGACAAGACCGGACGCTTGCATGGTCCGCTGATAATTGATGCGTCAGCGGATGATTGGCTCGCCGCCGAAAACACAGAAGGCTGGGATGCGATCTTCTCTGCAAACATGGTGCACATCGCGCCCTGGAGCGCTGCGACGGGACTATTTCGCGGGGCAGGCCGTCTCCTGAAGCCTGGTGGCCAATTGATCCTCTACGGACCATTCGCCCGCAACGGCGTCATTGCCCCTTCTAACGCGGCCTTTGCAGAAAGCCTGAAATCGCGAAACCCTGACTGGGGTGTGCGCGATCTTGATCGGGAACTGATCCCGATCGCCGAAGCGGCTGGCCTCGCTCTGCACGGCATCACTGAGATGCCGGCCAACAACCTTACGGTCTGTTTCCGCAAAGCAACCTGAGGTTTAACCGCCGCCGAAGCGCTCCGTCCATTCGGCCACTTGCGTGTCCTCGATCTTCTGGAACAGCACATCCGGCGGCGTAATCGGTGCGCCGCGCGGGATCGCGTCCAGAAGACCGTTGTCCTGCCAATCCGGCCAGCGGCGATTGCCCTTGGGGATGCCAAGCGCATCCAGAACCTTCGTGGCAGCGTCCGGAATGATCGGCTGGGCGATGATCGCAAAGACAGCCGCAAGGTTGATGCCTGCACGGACGCCCACAGCGGCGCCGTCCACGTCCGACTTATACTTCACCCAAGGCTCGGCCTTGGTGAGGTACTCGTTGCCCGCCGCCCACAGCGCGCGCGTCTCGGCCGCCGCTTTGCGGAACTCCATCGCCTCGTAATACTCGTCGATGGCTTTCAGCCGCGTTGCCAGTTCATTTGCCATCCAGGCTTCGGCCTCGCCGGGTTCGCCGGCCTCCGGAACCTTTCCATCAAACTTCGACGCGCAATACTTGGTGATCCGGTTGACGAAATTGCCGAGCACGTTTGCAAGGTCCGAATTCACGGCCGCCTGGAAGCCTTCCCAGGTGAACGCGGCGTCGGATCCCTCGGGCGCATTGGCGATCAGGTACCAGCGCCAATAATCCGCAGGCAGAAGGCTCAGCGCCGTATCCATGAACACGCCGCGCTTGTTGCTGGTCGAGAACTTCCCGCCATACCAGGTGACCCAGTTGAATGCCTTCAGCTTGTCCACGGTTTTCCAGGGCTCACCCGAGCCAAGCAACGTGACGGGAAAGCTGACCGTGTGGAACGCCACGTTATCCTTGCCCATGAACTGGACATACTCGGTCTGGTCCGCGCCCTTGTCGCGGCGCCAAAGCTTCTCCCAGTCATTGCCGGTCGCCTCAGCCCATTCCTGCGTCGCCGAGATGTAGCCGATCGGCGCATCGAACCAGACATAGAATACCTTGTTCTCGAACCCGGGACGAGGAGTTCCGTCGGCGGACATTACCTTCACGCCCCAGCTGAGATCGCGCGTGATCGAGCGTGCGATCAGGCCCTCATCGAGCCACTTGTTCGCGATGGACACGGCGAGCGATGGCCAGTTCACACCCTTTTCGTTGACCCAGGCGCGGATCGTCTCCTGCATGCCGGTCTGCTGCAGATAGAGATGCTCGGTGTCGCGGATCTCGATGTTCCGGCTGCCGGTCACAGCTGAGTAGGGATTCTTGAGATCAACGGGGTCGAGCAGGCGCCCGCAATTGTCGCACTGGTCGCCGCGCGCCTTCTCGAAGCCGCAATGCGGGCAGGTGCCTTCGACATAGCGATCCGGAAGGAAGCGGCCATCATCAACCGCATAGACCTGTTTCGAGGTCTGCGACGCGATCAATCCGTTCTGCTCGAGCATCTGCGCAAAATGCTGGGTCAGCTTGTGGTTGGCCGGACGCGACGTGCGGCCGAACCAGTCATACGACAACAGGAAGCCTTCGCCGGCCTTGCGCTGGATTTCGTACTGCTCGTCGCAATACTGCTGCACGGTCTGGCCGGCCGCCTGCGCAGCCAGTTCGGCCGGTGTGCCGTGCTCGTCCGTCGCGCAGATATAGGTGACGTCATGACCCTTGAGCCGCATCACCCGCGCGTACACGTCCGCCGGCAGCATCGATCCGGCGAGGTTGCCGAGGTGCTTGACGCCGTTGATGTAGGGCAGGGCAGAGGTGACAAGAATGCGGCGGGTCTGGGTCATGGAGGCAAATGGGCCTTTCGGATCAGAGGAGTGCGCCTTTTAACGCTCTGCGCGGCAAAGGAAAGCGCTAGCCCCGGCCCCAATAGGTAATCCTGCGCAGCAGCACCTCCATCGGCCCGCGCGGCGCAAAGCTGCGCCAGAGCCCCGTAAACACGAGAGATGCGGCTCCCACGCCCGCTGCCACGAGGATCGCTTCGGCGGCGGCCATCTGGCCAAAGGCATCCAGCCCATAGGCAGAAAAGATCAACGAGAAGACGAGGGATTGAAATAGATAGGCGGTGAGCGACGCCGAACCGGCCCTTGCGAGGAAGAGACGAACCGGGCCAGCGGTCCCGCCAGAAACGGCGGCGATCAGTCCGGTATATCCGAGCGCGGCGAAGCCGGAGAACGCCATGATGACGCCGCTGCCGAGGATAAATGTGCTGTCCACGGATGAAGCGGCATTCAGGAGTATCCAGGCGCCAACAGCGCTACCGGCAAGCCCGAGCGGCAGGAACACGCGCCGGGACAGTTTCCAGATCGGCGCGGACGGCTGATCGATCACACCCGATTTGACGGCGGCCAGTCCGAAACAGAAGAAGCCGAAAACGGCGATGCCTTGCTGGATGATCACGCTCGGGAGCACGAAGGGCAGCAGATCCAGCCTGTAGGCTGCGGCCTGCATGAAATCGCCCTCGCCGAAGGCCGCGAGCGCTTCGGCCTCCATCTGGTCATATCCGGCGTCGGCCATGGCCTCCGGAGCGTAGGTCTCGCCCGCCCAGAGCACAGCCCCGAAGCCCAGAAGAAGCAACGTGTTGAGGGCAATAAGGATGATCCCGGTGCGGACCAGAACCTTGACCGACGCATCTCTCAGCACGAACAACAGGCAACCAAGCAGACCATAGGTCAGCAGGATATCGCCGATCCAGAAAAACACGAAGTGCAGCGCGCCGAGTACGATCAGCGCCGCCATCCGGCGGAAGTATCGCGGGCCGAAATCCTTGCCGGCGCGCGCCGCCGCCGCCAGCTGATAGCTGAGCCCGGCGCCGAACATCATCGAGAAGAGGGGATAGGATTTCATCAAGAAAAGACCGGCCACTCCCGCATAGGCTGCCTGATCGAGCCCGGTATTCAGTCCGCCATTGTGGAAGCCGCTGGTAAAGGGCTGGGCGAAGCCGACGACGTTGACAACGGCGATGCCGAAGAGCGCGAACGCCCGCAGCAGGTCCGGCATCAGGGCGCGGTCGGCGGGCTCTGGCAGCGACGGCATGGCGACTCTCGATCTTATTGTTTATCGATAATACCCGAAACCGCCCGGGAACGCAACTCGCAAGGGCTCGCGCGGCCGCCGTCTGCTTGCGCCGCGGAAGGGATTCCGGTATCGCCAAGCCCGTGCCGGCATAGCTCAGCTGGTAGAGCACCTGATTTGTAATCAGGGGGTCACGGGTTCGAGTCCTGTTGCCGGCACCACTCCCGCAAGCTTTCGAAACTCCAGCGCAAGCTGAACCCGGTTCATCTGGGACGTGACGGCGGCCACCTTGCTCCCCACCTGCGTTCCGCTAAACAAAAGCTCAGAAACGTCAGGGGCGGGATGACCGATGAGCACAGACACACCAACGCATGCGGCCGACAAGACGCGGACCGTTATCGCCGCCTCCGCTGCCGGAACGGTGTTCGAGTGGTATGACTTCTTCGTCTTCGCAATCCTGACCTCGATCATTTCGCGCCATTTCTATGCCGGACTGCCGGATGCGCAGGCCTTTGTGTTCACGCTGCTGACCTTTGCGGTCGGCTTCATCGTGCGCCCGCTCGGCGCGCTGATCTTCGGCAAGATGGGCGACACCAGGGGCCGCAAGGGCACGTTCCTGATCACCATCACCATGATGGGCCTCGCCACCGTCGCGATCGGTCTGTTGCCGGACTATAACTGGTTCGAGACAAACCTCGGCGCTGGCGCCGGCATCATCGCGCCGGTTCTGCTGATCCTTTGCCGGATCATCCAGGGCTTTGCCCTCGGCGGCGAGTATGGCGGCGCGGCGATCTACGTGGCCGAACATGCCCCTGAAGGAAAACGCGGATTCCATACGAGTTGGATCCAGACGTCAGCCGCCCTTGGCCTGCTGGGCGCGCTCGGCGTCACGTTGATCACGCGCACGCTGATGGGGGAGGACGTGTTCCGGGAATGGGGCTGGCGCATCCCGTTTCTGATTTCCATCGGCCTGCTGATCGTCTCGCTGTGGATCCGCCTGACGCTTGAAGAAAGCCCGGCTTTCCAGAAGATGAAGGAAGAGGGCAACGCCTCGAAAGCCATCTACGCCGAGAGCTTCTTCGCCTGGCCAAGCCTGAAGATCGTGCTGATTTCGCTGTTCACGATCATGATGGCGCAAGGCGTCGTTTGGTATACTGGCAACTTCTACGCTCAGTTCTTCATCGAGCGCCTGCTCAAGGTGCCGGCCGTAGACGTCAACGTGCTGATGATCGGCGTCACGACCGTGTCGGCGTTCCTCTACGTCTTCTTCGGCTGGCTGAGTGACAAGGTAGGCCGAAAGCCGGTGATGCTGTTCGGCATGATCCTCATGCTGCTGTCGTATTTCCCCGGCTTCCGCCTGATGACCGAAGCCGCCAATCCTCAGCTGGCGCGCGCACAGGCCGAGGCGCCGGTCACCGTGATCGCTCACCCGGACGACTGCAGTTTCCAGCTCGACCTCACCGGCGGCGCCCAACAGTTCGGCCGGGCGTGCGACATCGCGAAAAGCGTGCTCGCCAACAACGGCATCAACTACACAAACGAGGCAGCGGAAGCCGGGTCGCTCGCGGTGGTGCGCGTGGGCGAAACGCGTTTGGAAAGTGTCGATGCCGTCGGGCTATCGCCCAGCGACGTGAAGGCCAAGCGGACAGAGTTTGAAGGGCGGTTGAAGGCGACCCTCGCAGAGAACGGCTATCCTGCCGGCGCGGCGACCGATGAGATCAATTGGCCTCTGCTCTTTGCCATCATGGTGACCTTCATCGTTGCCGCAACCGCCCTATATGGCCCGCTGGCGGCCTGCATGGTTGAGCTCTTCCCGACCCGGATTCGCTATACGGCCATGAGCTTTCCTTATCATGTCGGCACGGGCTGGTTCGGCGGTCTGCAGCCCGCCATTTCCTTCGCCATCGTGACGGCGGTGGGCGATATCTACGCTGGCCTCTGGTTCCCGTTCATCGTGACGGGTGTGGCGATCGTGCTGACTTTGCTTCTTCTCCCGGAAACCCGGCATCGCGACGTGCTGGCATAGCATCGCCAAGCGGCTTGACCTTTTCAACAATTGGCATCCCTAATGTCGAAAACGAAAAGGGAGGTCACGAACATGGAAACGACGAACCGGCTCGAGCTGCTGGGAGCACCTGGCTCGCCCTACACCCGGAAGATGATCGCGCTGCTGCGTTACCGGCACATTCCGCACGCGATCATCTGGGGTGGTCACCAATCGCCGCCACAGGGATATCCCGTGCCGAAGGTGAAGCTGTTGCCAACGGTCTATTTCAAGGACGCCAAGGGGGAAACGGAGGCCGTGGTCGATTCAACGCCGATCATCCGGCGCCTTGAGCGCGAGCAAGCGGCTCGCAGCGTCCTTCCGCCCGGCGGCTTTCTCGGATTGCTCAACGACCTGATCGAAGACTTCGCCGACGAATGGCTCACCAAGGCGATGTTCCATTATCGCTGGTACCATGAAGCAGACCGCAAGAATGCCGGACCTCTGCTTCTCTTCTGGTCAGCGCCGATGGCGGACGACGAGACTGCCCAGCGCATGAGCGCCTTTTTCACCAAGCGCCAGTTCGAACGGCTATATGTGGTGGGATCGAACGACGTCACTGCGCGCACGATTGAAGAAAGCTATGCCCGCTTCGTGACGGTTCTCGACCAGGTGATTGGAAGCTCGGGATTCGTACTTGGGAAACGCCCCTCATCGGCGGACTTCGCCATTTATGGCCAGCTGACCCAGCTCGCGATCATCGAGCCAACGTCAGCAGCTGTCACGCAGCTCCTGTCGCAGCGCGTTCGGGCCTGGGTGGACCGGGTGGAGGACTTGTCCGGCGCCAAACCGGCCGATGAGGACTGGTTGTCACCGCAGGAGGCTGGAGCGCAGTTGCGGCCGCTCCTGTCAGAAATCGGAAGGGTCTATGCGCCATTCCTTCTGGCGAATGCTGCGGCGGTGTCAGCCGGAAAGGCGGACTTCGAAACTGAAATCGACGGCCGAGCCTGGACGCAGCCAACATTCCCCTATCAGGCCAAGTGCCTTCAGTGGTTGAGGGAAACCTACGCGGCGCTTCCTGCTGCAGATCGCGCGCTGGCCGATGCGGCGTTCAAGGGAACAGGATGCGAGGCGATGTTCAGTTCCTGAGCCCGACGCAAACCACGGCAAGCGAAGGTCGAAAATCGACATAAAAATGTGACTTAGCCGACACTGAACCGTATCAGAATGCTCCTAAAGCTGGACCTCACCTAGGGGGGCCATCGCATGGGCGATCCGAAACTCATCTATTCGCTCGAGATCCGCTTGCTGGACCTCGAGAAGAAAATCGAAGGCCTCGAAAAGCAGGTCGAAACCCTTGCGGCGGGGCGCAAGAGTGCATCGTCGACAGGGTCAGCGCCGCTCCCGGCCATCTTGATGAAGCGCATCAGCGACGGCGAAAACCCGGTCCGGGCCGTCCGTCAGTTTCGCCTGATGACCCAGCGCGAGCTGGGTGAGCGCAGCGGCATCCGACCGAACCACATCTCCGCCATCGAGCGCGGCATGTCCTACGGGCTCAAGACAGCGCGGCGGCTTGCAGAAGCGCTCGAAGTTCAGGTGGATCTGCTGCTCGACTGAACGACGATCCGCTCAGGGCGACGCACTCGCGGTGACACGGGCTTTTGGCACAAAGACAAACTCGTCGCCCGACTTTGCAAACCCCGCCAGCGGAAGGGCAAAGCCGAGCGCGCGCGAGATGCGGCCCGAAATGCGAACTTCAAACTTTCCCGCCGAGCCCGGCGCCACGCGGAGCAGGGCCGCGAAGCGCGTGCCCGCGGCGTTCTCGGACTGAAGCGGGATGAGCAGCTTGCCATCGTCGCAGGAAATATCGCCGCGCAGTTCACTCCAGCCTGATCC
>JAIXVM010000314.1 GCA_027482995.1 Hyphomonadaceae bacterium
GAATTCCTGGCTGAACTGGTCGCCTTCCGCGTCTTCGGCGAAGATCAGCAGTGGCAAGCCGAAACCATCCGGATCGAACACTTCGAGGCTTTCGAAGCTGCGCGCGCCGGTGATCGAGTTGAGGGTCAAGGCATCCGAGATATCCCAGCGGCCGAGCAGCGTCGTCGAGAGCACTTCCCGCTCGAGGCCGAGCTTCTTCCCGCCGAGGAAGCCGCCGAAGCTGTTGAGGTTCGCCGGATCGCCCGCGTCCACGGATTCGCCTGGCAGAGGCGCATAGCGTTGGGACTTGAAGCTCGTTCCCGACGGATTGTCCTGCTGATAGTTGACGATCAGATCGAGGCGCATGGCGTCATTCGGCTCGACCGCGATCGAGGCGCGTACGGCCTGCATGTCCTGGCTGTTGAAGTCTTCTTCGTTGGGGTTGAGGCTTTCGACATACCCGTCGCGCTTGCGCGAGCGTGCCGCGAGCCGGAAGGCCACGACATCGCCGAATACCGGGCCGGTGACATGGCCGCCGAAATACTCTTCACCGAAATTGCCGATGCCGGCTTCGATGCTGCCGCCGAATTCAAACTCGGGCTTGGCCTGAATGATGTTGACGCCGCCGATCAGCGCGCCGCGTCCGAACAGGGTCGGCTGCGGGCCTTTGGCCACCTCGATACGCTCCATGTCGAACAGCTCGACAATCGATCCACGCGAACGCGAGATCGAAACGCCGTCCTGGAACACTGCGATGCGCGGTTCGATATTGGACTCTCCGCTGTCCGACGTGATGCCGCGGATCACGAAGCCCGGGTTGTTCGGGCTCTGCTCCTGGACTTCGAAGCCCGGAACGAAGCGGGCGACGGCATCAAACTCGTCAAGGCCGAGATCGTCGAGGAACTGGGCGTCCAGCGCGGTCACGGCGACCGGGACGTCCTGCAAGTCCTGCTCGCGCTTCTGCAGGGTGACGGTGATGGTGTTCTGGACCACCGGCTCGTCGCCAGCCTCCTGCGCTTGCGCTGCGGGCGCGCTGATCGAGGCCAGGCCGAGCACCGAGACGGCGCTGAAGAGAATGGATTTCATGGGAGGCTCCTGTTGCACCTGCGAAGGCACGCTCGCCCTACGCAGATAACGTGACGCAGGCGCGACAGTTTATTTTCAGGATTGCGACAATGCCGGCCTGCGTAGATTCCGGGCCTCAATCCGTCGTTGCATTCGTGAGATCGATCAGTCTGACCCGTTCCGCACGGCGTCAGCCGGATCATTCAATGGATGCTTAAAGCCCCGGGGCGGCCGAGGTCACATCGCAGAGGATACACGCATGTCGCAGGACCTGACGCCCGCTTTCAGTGATTTGTTCCGGGACGCCCAACCCGAACCTCTGTGCCGGCTCGACGCGCGGATGCAGCAAGTCAAGCACATCTGCGAAACCGCGCCGCCCAGCGGGAAACAATGCGCGTCCTTGCGCTACTACCAATCGGCAGAACGCGCCCGCATTTCGGGTGATGAGGCCGAATGCATCCGCAGGCTCGCCGCGGCCGAAAAAGCGCTCGCCTAGCCCGTTCAAACCGCAGTCGTGCCATTGCCCCCTCCAGGCCAGCGACACGGCATACGGCGTGTACGGACTGTCTCGCTCATGTACCCACACGCTGCATGGGCTGGTTCGGTTTGAGTGCTTACTGGGCGGTGACACAGTGTCAGAGCTGATGTTGCCGCCCGTTTTTCTTCATCTCGGCGATCAAGCCGCGCGGGAGGTCCGCAGATAGGCCGGGTCGAAATCTGCAAGCCGCTCGAGGCTTTCTGTGTTCAGCAAATCCACACGGCCGCGACGGACGCACAGAAGTCCCGTGAGGCGCAGCTGCCGCATGACCCGGTTGAGATGCTCTGGCGAAAGGCCAAGAACATCGGCCACCACATATTGCGACAACGGACAATCATACGCCTTCGCCTTCGGCGCGCCTCCGAGCGTCAGGCGTTCTGAGAGTTCCAGATAAAAATGCGCCGTCCGTTCGCGCGCGTTGCGGCGCCCCAGGCTGACGATGCGCTCTTCGAGAATGGCACCGGCCCGCGCGGCATCCCACAACATGTGCCGCGCAAGTCCTGGCACCCGCATCAGGGCGCTGGAGAGTTCGCTGACGTCCACTTCCGAGACCTCTGCGGCCGTTATGGCCCGCACGGAGTGATCGGTTTCCAGCCCGGACCCATCGGCGGATGTAACGGCCAGAAGCCCGATCAGGTCACCGGGCAGATAGATGGACAACACCTGCCGCCCGCCGGACGGAAGCGTGCGGTAGGCGCAGGCCCAGCCGGCCTCAAGGATGAAGGCGTGTGTAAACGCCGTGCCCCGCTGGATCAGTTCTTCATCTGCTTCATAAGCTCGCCGGCGGACCGGCAAGGCGTCGAGCGCCGCGCGATGCTCGACCGGCAAATGCGCGGCCGAGGTCAGGCGCCGCGACAATGGCCTGTGAAGGTCAAGCCCATCGGGATGCTGCACGGGCTCCGGACGGCCGTCGGCTGACGGTTGCCCTGACCACCCGCTCATCGTTCCCGATGACGCAAACGCGGTCGTCGCTTGCGGCGGCGCAGGCGCTTTCGGTTGGTTGCTCACGGACCGGCTCAGCGCCGGCCCTGGATGAACTGCACCAGCACGATGATGATCGCCACGACAATCAGGATATGGATGAAACCGCCCAGCGTGTACGAGGTCACCAATCCGAGGGCCCAAAGTACGAGTAATACGATTGCGACTGTCCAAAGCATGGGGCCAGTTCCTGTTTTTGAGTTGGCGTTACCAGTGCAACGCAGGATGTTTAATTCGAATACTGAGGGATCGCAGGACTCAAGCGGACTCCGCCGGTCATCCCTCAACCGCCTCTTCTTGTTCACAGCGACCGAACCGACACTCGTCCCGCCCACACGCTCAACTAATCTTTATTAGCTTTGCTGATCTGTCAGCGTCAGCATCGGAAACTACGCATGGTGGAGCGGGCAGCGAATAATCCGGCACAACTGGAACTTGTGTGCTAGAAGTTTCGTTTGACGGCCAATTTGAAGGCGCACGCCATGCCGGACCCGAACAATCGACAGAGCCAAAAGGGCCAATTGCCCTCAATTCCCGCTGCGCCGGATAGCGCCCGACGCCATGCCGGCATCCCAGTTGTGGCAATCGGAGCGTCAGCAGGCGGTCTCAAGGCGTTCATGGAATTCCTTGAAGCCATTCCGGAGAAATCCGGCATGGCATTCGTGCTGATCCAGCATCTGGCGCCCGACAGCAAAAGTCTGATGGCAGAAATACTCGGTGCACGGACGCATATGAAGGTTCGACAGATCGAGAATGGCGATCTTGTCGAGCGCGACTGCGTGTACGTCAATCCGCCGGGCCACGATGTGTCCTTGTCGAGGAACACCCTGTCACTGAGGGCTCACGCCGCCGGTGCGCGCGCCAGCCAGCCGTTTGATGTCTTTCTTCACTCGTTGGCACTCGAGCGCGGCGACCGCGCGATGTGCGTCATCCTGTCGGGTACGGGAAACGATGGCAGCAAAGGCTTGAAGACCATCAAGCAATCCGGGGGATTCGTGATTGCGCAAAGCCCTGAGAGTGCAAGTGAAGACGGCATGCCGCGCAGCGCCATCCTCACGGGCGATGTCGATGCCGTGCTGGAGGCGGCGCAGGCACCGGCCGCCTTGTTGAACTGGAACACACTCGCATCACAGCTGCATTCGGGCTCCGTCGAACCGGGCACGGATTCTGTTCCCGATTGGCTCGACAAGGTTCTCGAAATCATCCTTGAACGGACGGGATCCGACTTCCGCCTCTACAAGCCGGGTACTCTCATACGCCGGATTACGCGGCGCATGGCGATGACAACGCCGTCGAACTCGCAAGGCGCAGATTATCTCAAGCTGCTCCTGTCGAGTCCCGAGGAATGTGAAGCGCTCGCGGCAGACCTGTTGATCAACGTCACGCGCTTCTTTCGCGATCCGCAGGTTTTCGAGTTTCTGGAAAGCGGCGTCATTCCGGATCTGATCCGCAACAACCGGCTTGACCGCCCGGTACGCGTCTGGATTGCGGGGTGCAGCTCGGGCGAAGAAGTCTGGTCGATTGCCATGCTGCTGCGCGAAGCCATCGATGAAGACGGACGCGGCGTCCGCCTTCAAATCCTTGCGTCCGATATTGACCCCGATGCCGTCGCGACAGCGCGGGCCGGGATTTATCCCGCTTCAATCGCGAGCGATGTTTCCGCGCCCCGCCTCGCGCGCTTCTTCGTCGCCGACGAACGCGGCTATCGGATACGCGACGAACTTAGAGCCCAGGCTGTCTTCTCGGTACAGAACCTGCTGAGCGATCCTCCCTTCGCGCGGCTGGACATGATCTCGTGCCGCAATGTGCTCATTTATCTAGGCCCGGAAGCGCAGTCCAAGATCATCTCCCTGTTTCACTTTGCCTTGCTTGAAAGCGGTATCCTGCTGCTGGGCACCTCAGAGACGGCTGGAGACGTCACCGGGCGGTTCGATGTCGTCTCGAAAGCGGCCCGGATATACAAGCACCGCGGCCGGCTCCGTCCGGCTGACCCTTCGCCGGCAGGAGAATTGTTCGAAGGCGAAATCGCCGCGAAACGCTTCCTTCTGGGGGTCGAGCCCGCGCCGGACCACCGCTTTGCCGATGTTGCCCGGCGCGCCGTCGCACACTTCTACACTCCGGCATCGGTGCTGGTCATGCGCACTGGCGAGTGCATCTATTTTCTCGGCCCGATCGAGCAGTACCTGGAAGTTCTCGCCGGTTCGGCCACACTCGATATTCTGCCGATGGTGCCGCTGTCGCACCGGGCGGTGCTGCGTGCCGCGATGGCCTCAGCCGGGCCCGACTTGCCGCTCATCCAGGCACCGGGAACCAAAACCACACTCCGCGGCGAAGCCCTGAATTTCATGACCGACATCCGCTATATTGCGGATGAGACAGACGATCTGCTCCTGATCACGTTCCGGCCGGCGCAGGACAGCGACACGCTCGCGGCGCCTCACGAAGCGCAAGAAACGGATCAGCAGGTCGCCATGCGGCTTGCCGAAGTTTCGGGGTTGAGCCTGGAACTGGATCACACGACGCGGCTTCTGGAACGGGCGCTTGAGACCGAGCAGAAAATCCGGCGTGATTCGTTGCGCCTGAACGAAGAATATCAGTCCACGAACGAAGAGCTCGTCACGTCAAAAGAAGAACTGCAATCCCTCAACGAAGAACTGACAGTCTTGAACAGTCAGTTGCAGGAAGCACTCGAGCGGCAGCGCACGACCTCCGACGACCTCAAAAACGTCTTGTACAGCACACACGTCGCGACACTGTTTCTCGATACCGACTTGCAGATCCGCTTCTTTACCCCGGCCACAAAGTCTGTCTTCGGTGTAATCGCGTCAGACATCGGCCGCCCGCTGGCGGACTTGCGCTCACTCGCCATTGATCCGAGCCTGATTGACGAAGCGCGCGCTGTTCTGACGACAGCCGAGATCGTGGAACGTGAAATCTCGACGCCGTCCGGCGCCTGGTTTCTCCGCCGGATCCTGCCGTATCGCTCGCACAGCGAGACAATCGACGGCGTCGTGATCACCTATGTTGATGTACTTGAACGCCACAATGCCATGGAAGCCTTGAAATCGGCGATCCGACAGGCCGAACTCGCCATGATCGCCAAGACACGCTTCCTCGCAACGGCGAGCCATGACCTTCGTCAACCGCTGCAGACTTTGACCTTCATTCACAGCCTTCTGGGACGCGACATCAAGGGCGCCGAAGCGCCTGCCGAGTCGCAACAGCTGATCGACCGCATGGAACATGCCATCGGTGCCATGTCCGGCATGCTGAACACGATGCTGGATATCAATCAGATCGAAGCGGGGATCATCAGCTATGAACTCGAAGACATTCCGGTCGCAGAGATGCTCGCCGATCTGTACGCGGAGTATCAGTATCACGCAGAAGCCAAAGCGATCCAGCTGAGACTGGTGCCATCCAGCGCTGTGATCCGGTCAGACCGGCGTCTCCTGCAACAGATGATCCGCAACCTTCTCAGCAATGCCATCCGCTACACTGATCTGGGCTGCGTGCTCATCGGCTGCCGCAGGCGCGGCACGAGCCTGCGGATCGAAATCTGGGATACCGGGATCGGCATCTCTGAAGACGAGTTGCCGACGGTGTTTGGCGAGTACCACAAGATCAACACCCGTGGCCGCAATCCGTCCGAGGGCATGGGCCTCGGGCTTTCGATCGTTCAGCGGCTGGCGGACCTCCTGGGGCACCGCATCCACGCCCGGTCCGCGCCCGAGCGCGGCTCGATGTTCTCCATCGAGGTACCGATGTCGAAATCGCAACAAGGCGAGATGCAAATTCCGCAATCGGGCGGCACCCGAGTAGCCTCTTCGCCCGGACCGGGCAAAACCGCAAAAATCCTGATCGTTGAAGATGATCCGGACTTGCGCGAGCTGTTGTCCTTCATGCTGGAAAAATCAGGGCATAGCGTGATCGCGGCGCCAAATTTTGAGGCCGCACTGATAGTTGCCGGGCAACACGGTGAGGCACCCGAGCTGCTGATCGCAGATTACAATCTCCCGAACGGGCAGAACGGTCTCGATCTGGCGCGCAGCCTGAACCTGTCGGTTGCGCCCGACATGCGGGTCATCATCCTGACGGGAGACATTTCCGCCAAAACGGAAGGCCTGATCCTCGAGAACGGGTTCCGGAAACTGATCAAGCCAGTCAGCCACGAAGATCTCGAAACAGAAATCCAGATCGCCCTTTCCGGCGCCGTCACCAAGCCCGAACCCGACAAACGCCCGCGCACTGCCAATGCGGCCGCGCCTCAGGTCATCATCGTGGATGACGACGAGGTATTCTGCGAAACGATTTCCAGTCTGCTCCGCGCCGAGAACCTCAGTGTGGCAAGTTTCCCGTCCGGCGAGTCCTTCCTCGCGAAGCTCATCGAGCTGACGGCAAAAGGCGAACCGGTATGCTTGCTTCTCGATGCCTATCTCGGAGGGATCAGCGGTTTCGATGTCCTGGCGACGCTGAGCCGATCGGAGTCGACCGTGCGGACGATCATGATCACGGGTCAAAGCGATGTCGCGATGGCGGTCCGGGCCATGAAGGCGGGCGCGCTGGATTTCATCGAGAAACCCGTCGATGCCGCGAGCCTGCGTCTTGCCATCGACCGTGCCCTGGAAACAGGCCGCGACGGTGTCGCCAAGGCAGCCCAGAAAGCGGAAGCCTTGCAGAAACTCGAAAAGCTGACGGTGCGTGAGCGTGAGGTTCTGGAGAGGATTTTGCTTGGCGACCCGAACAAGAATATTGCTGCAGATCTCGGGATCAGTCAGCGGACTGTGGAAAGCCACCGGGCATCGGTGATGCGCAAGACGGGGTGCAAGACGCTGCCTGCCCTCGTGCGGCTGTCCGTCCGGGCCTCATAGCGGCGCGGATCGGGCCAAGTACGGTCCACGGGGCGACCGGAATGGACAGCTCGGTGATCATCCCGAACGGGCCGCAGCGGCTCAGTCTGGCGGGAGCAGCCGGTGTGCGCTCAACCGGCGCGACACCCAGCAAGGCCAGGAATGTTTGCAGCTTGGCCGTGTGTTCCGCGATACGGGCCGCGGTCGGGCGGCGAAAGAACCAGATGGACACGGTCCGGGCCGCCGGCACCGCGCGCAAGTGAACTCTGGGGTTCCCGGGCGGCGGCAAGTACGCGGAGAGCGTGCCCGCCTCGATGTCAAACCGCGCCGGCAGGTGGTCGCAGGCCGACGATGGCGCGCCGGGCGGCAGGACGCCACCTGACTCAAACATCCGGATCGCCGCGTGCAGAACAACGACCTTGTGCTCGGTGTTTTCGCCGGTCAGGTAGTCCATAAGCGTCTGGACTGTTTCCGGGCGATCCCAAGGCCGGATCGATCTCGCCCGACATGTGCTCCGGCCACTCGTGAACGCGGATTCGGCCTGTCGCAGAGACGGTTCGCTGACGGCTAGAGGATACGGCCATGACAGTCACTCCCGGAGTCCGGCTCAGCCGGTTGCGCGCCCGCCTGGCGCATTTTCCACTTGATCCATCAGCTTGTTCAATAGAGGCGTCAGGGACGCCGGCACGCGCACGGACATCCAGCCCGCAGCCACGGCGACCATCAAGGCCATCACAGGCGAGTCCGGCGCCATCCGCTCAGCCACACGGGTTGCCCGCGTGATCAATTCATCAGGCTTGGTTTCGCTGGCCGCCAATGCATCCGATCGTGCGGCGCGCCTTGACGTGTTCAGCACGGCATAAAGGGACGCGGCGATAAGGATCAGCACACCGCCGGTGATTGCTGGCGCCCAAGGCGTGGGGACAGTGAGCGCCAGCAACTCCGTCAGCGCAATGCTTAGCCAGACAAGGCCGAGCATTGCGATGACCGATAACGCGGCGAGGAAACCGATGCGGCTAAAGATGTCACCCGATTTCCGGATCGCCAAATCCAACATGATCAGCGGCGGCCCGACATGGCCAGACCGAGAAGAATTCCAAGCCCGGCGGCAATGCCGACAGTAAGGTTGGGCCGTTCCTGAATGGCTTCACGAACAAGGCTCACGACTTTCGAGGACTCCGACTGGATCGCATGCTGAACCTGACGCACACCGTCCTTGGTGTCCGACGAGATCGCTTCTGCGAGCGAGTTCAGTCCGTTGGCGGATTTCTTCGCGGCGGCGGTCGTATCGTGAAAGGTATCAGCAACGACAGCGCCGGCATGCTTGGCCGACTTTGCAAACGAGTCGGTGGAAAATTCATTGGCCATAGGTCTACTCCGGGGGAAACAAGATTGCCGGGAGGCACGAGAGCCACCCAGTCATGCTTTTTTAACCTGTCGCGAGTTTTCGCGGCAGGCTCGGCTTGTACTGTGATTTCCAAGAGCTCACGGCTTCAGAAACAATACGCTCGACCTGACTGACCAAATCTTCCAATGCTCCTTGTGCGGACATTGACGGATCGCTGCTGAGACCGGCCTTGTTTTCATTCAAGAGAGCGGCCGCCCGCAAGCGGGCGCGCGACACCCGGCTCTTGATGGTGCCCGACGCGCAGCCACAGATATCCGCCGCATCCTGGTAGCTGAAGCCGCCCACACCCACGAGGAGCAAGGCTTCCCGCTGGTCATGGGCCAGAAGCGACAAGACGTTACGCACGGCCAGAAGATCCAGCGCATCGGATCCGCCTGTATTGACGGCTGTCAATGTGTCCAGCATTTCGTCAGACATGGCGAGGGTTCGCCAGCTTCGCCGCGTATGCGAGTAAAACACATTCCGAAGGATGGTCGCGCACCAGGCTTTCAGGTTCGTGCCGGCTTGAAACCTGTGCCGGGCCAGCCAGGCGTTGAGCATCGCTTCCTGCACGAGATCCTCAGCAAAACTCGGATCCTTGCAGAGACTGAGCGCGTACCGGCGCAGTTGCGGCATTGTATCAATCAGCGCGCGCTGGAACGCACGCGCAGCCGAGTCGAGTTTTTCCTGCACAGGCTGGGCAGGCGCCGGCACCGCGCACGGCGGAACAAGCCGGATCGGACGGGTGGCAACTGCAACCGGTTCCGCTGCCAGCATCACACAGGGCGTGGAATGGCGTCCGGGACGCGCGGCGACCGCAGGCATGGCGGGCATCAGGCAAATAGCTGTCATCATCGGCGGGAACTTTCCTTTGGAGTCCGGTTCGGGCGGAAAGGGCAGAGTGATCAGCCGGAAAACAAACCGACTTGCCGCGCCCAGTGGTCAGCCTGGAAATTACAGGGGCCCGAAATCGAGGTTAGCTTCGGGAATCACCTACGCGTTTGCCCCTGCCATGCGATCCGAAGCTGGCAAAAGTCCGCTGTTGAGCCGGAACCTTTGCCACGCCTGCGCGCTCTAACGACAAGTGCTCGCCTCCTGCCCGGAGCGGCCCAAGGAGCTGACCCATGAAAAAGATAATAGTTTCAATCTGCTTTGCTGCGCTGTGCGCGGCAGCGCCGGCCGCTTACGCGGACGTTGCCCGGGATGATCTCATCCGCACCGAAGCGGAAGTCACCGCGCTGAACGCCGCCGATGCCACCGCGGCTTCACCGTTGAATTACGCAGAAGCGCAACTGCGCCTCAGCGAAGCGCGTGTCGCCGAAGAGAAAAGCAATGAGGAAGAGGCGATCTGGCGCGCGGCGGAAGCCTCGCTTCAAGCCAGCATCGTGCAGGAGATGATCAAGCTTCGCGCGCTCGAACGCACGGTCTCGGAAATCGAGACAGGCATCGCCACCCTTCGCCGCGAACTCAATTCGTAAGAAAGAAAACCAGATGAAAAA
The DNA here is from genome assembly GCA_027482995.1 of Hyphomonadaceae bacterium. Classification (GTDB taxonomy): domain Bacteria; phylum Pseudomonadota; class Alphaproteobacteria; order Caulobacterales; family Hyphomonadaceae; genus Hyphomonas. The sequence goes on from JAIXVM010000314.1 coordinate 10,300, forward strand.
CCTTATCAGACCCGCGATGGGCTTGACCGCCCTCTCGCTCATGCTTGGCGCCTGCGCATCGACACCCGATGCCAGCCCGAGACTGCTTGCCGCCGAGGCCTCGCTGCAACGCGCCAAAGCCGACGCAACCACAATGGAGACCGCGCGCGCAACACTCGATAAAGCCGATGCCGCGCTGAAGGATGCGCGCGAGAATTATGAGAAAGGCAAGGACGACGACTACACCCACATGATCCGCATGGGTGAAGGCTATGTCGCCCTCGCCGGCTCGCGCGGCATGCAGCTGGAGGCCAACCGGAAGATTGAGGCCTTGAACATGGAGCGCACTGAAGTCGTCTCGCAAGCCCGTCTCGGCCAGGTTCGCACAGCCGAAGCCGAAACGGCGGAGGCCAAGACGGATGCGGCCAATTCCGAAGCCGGCCGGATCGCCGCGGAAACGCGCGCGGCCGTGCTGACGGCTGAGCTCGCCAGCTATGAACAGACGAAAACCGACCTTGGCGTGACGTTGATCCTGCGCGATCTGCAATTCGCCTCCGGCTCGTCTGTCCTGACGACCGGTGCGAAGGGCCGGCTCACGCCGCTTGCCAATTATCTGGCGAAACAGCCCGACGCCCGGATCCAGATCGCGGGACATACAGACTCCCAAGGCGCTGAAAGCTACAACCTCGATCTCTCCTCTGCCCGTGCCGCGTCTGTTGGCACGTATCTCGAGTCGACGGGCGTTGCCTCGAACCGGATCACCAGCCTTGGCCTCGGCGAAGGCAGCCCGGTCTCTTCGAATGCGACGGCGGCCGGCCGGGCGATCAATCGACGCGTCGAAGTGACGATCCTCGACTAAGTTCGAAACTGCAACTCTGCATCCAGCCCTTCCTGCCCCGTCTGGCAGGGAGGGCTTTTGCTTGGGTGGGCCGCGTATATTCCGTTGACTGACTTTACATATGGAAACGGCACCGCTGGCCGGGGTCGCCAGGGTGCCGCCTTCAAACCAGCCTGGCGCGCAAGCACGCCGGCAGGGATAGGTCAGGTCAAGGCTTTGGTGGCCTCGTCGAGTTCCCGGATGGCTTCGGCATCATTGCCGGCCTTCTGGGCTTTCTCGGCGGATTGATAGTGCCGCAAGGCGTTGGCCTTTTTGGCGCCTTCCGGCGCTTTGTCCCAAACCGACTTCACGGTCTGCATCTTGCTGACAATGCCAGCCATTTTGCCGTCTGTGGCAGTTTTGTCTGCCGGCGTGTGGCCTTGCGTTTTGTTGTGGTCGCTCATGGTATCTCTCCTTTTCGTGCGCGCCGACGCCTGAAATGGCGCGACCGGCACGATGCGGCGGGCAATGGATTGCCAACCAATTCGCATTGTGGACCGAGCGCGGCGCGATGGCTTTGATGCAAGTCAGTTTGCGTCCGAATAGTAATGTCAGCCACGAGTGTTTGATCTCCGGCGCGCCTCGCCTACATACGTCGCGGGAGCCCTGCCCTTGCCGGCGCGCCAACGAATGGAGACTGTTTGAAAAAAATTGTTGCACTCTTGAACCCGCACTCCGGCTCTGTTCCCAAGGACGCCGCGGCGGCGCTGGACCAAGCGTTGGCCGAACTCGGCCAGACGGCAAGCATAGAGGCTTTCGAAGACGGCGACCTGCAGGGCGCCTTGAAGCGCGCGATTGATCAGTCTCCGGATGTTCTGATCGTGTGGGGCGGTGATGGCAGCGTGAACTGTGCGCTGGGCGCCTGCGGACCGGACGGCCCTCCAGTGCTCGCCCTGCCCGGCGGGACGATGAATCTCGTGCATCAGCGCCTGCACAATGGACGAACGCAATGGCAAGACATCCTGACGGCCGCAATGACGGATCCGGAGATTGTTCCGTGGACGGCTGGCGAGATCGAGGGGCGACGCTTTTATGTGGCGGTCATGGTCGGGCGCCTGACAACGCTGAGTGAGAGCCGGGAACTCGTGCGCAAAGGCGCGCTGTTCGAAGCGATCACGGCTGCCGCAAAAAACGAAGTGTTCAACATGGAAACGCGGCTGAACCTGCATGCCCATCGCGGCTCTGGGTCGGTGATCACTCCGGCGACGGCGGGCGCGGTCGTGCTGGCCGGGGAGCGGCGGCCGAGATTTGAAGTGGCCGCGATCGATCCGTCCTCGCAGCTGGACCTTGTGAGCGTTGGCTTCCAGTCGCTGATCAGCGGATGGCGGGATGCCGAGGACGTGACGGTGGAGATCGCGAGCAAGGTGACGCTGGAAGACCTGCATGGTGAGCCGATTCCGGCCACGATCGACGGGGAGCCGGTCGAGTTGCCGCCGGTGTGCGAGTTCCGGCTGGTGCCCGCCTCGGCGAGGGTCATAAGGGCGAAACCGTCTGCATGAGGATTATCCATGCCGCAGATATCCACATAGGGGCGACTAGCGATGCGCTGCTGGAGGCGGCGCGGCTGGCGATGGCCGGAGCGGGCGGTGAGGCGCTGGTGGTGAGCGGCGACCTGACGCAGCGAGGCACGCTGGCGGAGTTTAGCGGGGCCCGGGCTTGGGTGGACTCTATTGGATTGCCGACGATAGCGGTGCCGGGGAACCATGATACGCCCCTGCTTCATGCAGGCCATCGACTGTTCAAGCCGTTCGAGCGGTACACGGATTATTTCGGAGACCTCACGCGGCCGCTGAAAGCGGGGTCTGCGCGGCTGTTTCCGCTGAACACGTCTAGGGGCTGGCAGACGCGGACAAACTGGGCGGAAGGGTCTGTGGATATCGAGGATCTGGGAGACATCATCACGGCGGCAGCCAGCGCCAGCGAAGTGCCTGTGATGGTGTGCCATCATCCGTTCACGCCGTTTTCAGGGGCGGGTCTTCGCACACGGACGCGGCGGGGTGACGAGGCGAGCGTTCGCCTAGCGTCCAGCCCCTTCCGGCTTTTGCTGACGGGGCATGTCCATACACCGCATGCCGAATGGATCCATGACGCCTCCGGCAGCTATCTGGCAGTTTCGGCCGGCACGCTGTCACTGCGCCTGCGCAGCGCGCCACCAGGCTTCAACGTCCTGGACCTCGACGAGACCGGACTGACGGTGACGCCCTTCACGCTCGAGAATGGCGCATTTGTACCTTTGCCGGAACGGGTGTTTCCCTGGACCAGCGAACAGCCGCCCTCTGGCGCTGACCTGCCACCCGTCAAGGCGCCGCGGTGACCTTGGCGCGCGCCGCCGCCATGGCGCTTTCGCGGGTGGGTTCGACAACGGCGCCTTCGATCGGCCGGCCATCGCAGACGGCAATCTTGATCAGCTCTTCGCCGGTTTGTGGCTCGATCGATGCCGGGGGGCGGGGCGCGCTCGGCCCCATCACGGCGCCATCGAGTGCGAGATACTGCCCTGAGCCTTGCTGGAAGGTCTGACGCGCGCAATCGAGCGTATAGTCGTGGGTCATCCAGGAAACGTCGCCCATGAAGCTTGATTGCGGCGTCTTCGACAGGATGAACCGGTGACCGGTCACGACCATTCCGTCGACCAGCATGTCACCCCAAGCGTAGATGGAATCGGCGGTTTCAATGAACTGCCAGTTGCCCTTTTCCTCCGCCGCCGCGAGCGGAGCCGGAGCCAAAGCCATCAATGCCAGAGCGATCGTGAGGCGCATGCGTGCCTACCTTTCAATAATCAGTCGCGGGACCCGATAGTCCCGTTCCCTGACCTAAAGGAGATGCGCCCGAAGTGACAACGGGACAGATTGCCCATCCTGCACCCTGCTCCGACCGAGCAACTGGGCCGAACGGTGGGCATCTCGACTTGCCCGCCGCTGGCGCTTACCGTCCATACCGGGAACCTTAGGGATGTTGGGGCGCGTGAATGGCAGGACCGGCGAAGACGTACCGCGCCTTCATCAGCTATTCCCAACAGGACAAGGATTGGGCCAAGCGCCTGCACACCTGGCTCGAAGGCTACCGCATCCCCAAGAGTGCGCACGAAGGAGCCAACACACCGGACGCGCTGGGCCGCTTCTTCCGTGATGACGAGGAAATGGCCGCCGCGGCCGATATCGCCGCGATTGTCGAGCGATCCATCGACGAGTCCGAGAGCATGATCGTGGTCTGCTCGCCCCGCTCGGCCAAGTCGCGCTGGGTGGCCGCCGAGATCGAACGCTTCCGGCGGCGCGGGCGGGATGGCAAGGTGTTCGCGGTCATCATCGACGGGGTTCCGAACTCGGGCGATCCGGATACGGAATGCTTTCCGCCTGCCCTGCGCCGGGCCTTCAATCCCGCCAACCCTGATGACCTGCCGATCGAGCCACTGGGTCTCGACATCCGCAAGGACGGACGCGACCGAGCCATTGCCCGTCTCGCGGCGGGACTACTCGATGTCGACTTCGACGACCTCTGGCAGCGCGACCGCCGCCGCAACGAGGCACACCAACGACGGTTGATCTTCGGACTGACGACACTCGCGAGCGTTTTTGCCGTACTGGCGGCCACGGCCGTGTTCATGGGCTTACAGGCGCGCACGAATGCCAGGACAGCGCATGACAATCTCGCTGCCTTCTTTGCCGAACGGGCCTGGCAAAGCCTTGAGCGGGAAAACACGCTGGCGTCCGCGCGCTACGCGCTGGCGGGCATGCAGCTGTCACCGAAGAATGCGAGCCGCTATCATGCGGTTCTCGGCACGGCGATGTTTCAGGCGGGCGAGACCTTACCGCCACTCTTGCATGACGGCGCGGTATTCAAGGCCGTCTTCTCACCCGATGGGCGCCTGCTGATCACCACCAGTGAGGACAAAACCGCGAAGCTCTGGGACGCCAACACCGGCGCCCTGCTCAGAAAGCTGGAAGGTCACACCGACAGGGTGGGCACGGCCGCATTCTCAACTGATGGATCACACGTTGCCACGGGAAGCAGCGATGGCACAGCGATGATCTGGAGCACGGATTCCCCTGACGAGGCCGCCATCCGGCTGACGGGTCATGAGGGCGCCGTTCAAACGGTGCAGTTCGCGCCAGATGGCCAGACGCTGCTGACTGCGAGCCGGGATGGAACCCTCCGCCTTTGGGATGTTGCGACCGGCACTGAACGGATTCGCTTGGGCGAGACCCGCGATCCGGTATGGACGGCGGTTTATTCAGAAGGCGGAGCTCATATTCTGTCCGCGCATGATGATGGCGTCGCCCGGATCTGGGATGCGGCGGACGGCAAGCTCCAGCGCGAGCTGACCGGCCATACGGGCCCGGTCTACAGCGCCGCTTACTCGGCCAAAGGTGACATGATCGTGACCGCGAGCTTTGACCAGACGGCCATCCTCTGGAGCGCCGCCACGGGACGCCGCATCCACATTCTCGAAGGGCATTCTGACACCGTGTTCACGGCAACTTTCTCACCGGATGGACAGACCGTTGCAACTGCCAGTGGTGACGCCACAGCAAGATTGTGGATTGTCTCCTCCGGCAGCCTGAAGAAGGAGTTGGTGGGCCACACACTGCAGGTGCGCGACGCACGATTCTCAGCAGACGGACAATCCCTGTTGACCATCAGCAACGATGCCACAGCCAAGCTCTGGGATGCCGGATCAGGCCAACTCGTGCGGACACTGCCCGGCCATGCCGACCGTATCCGGTCCGGAGATTTCTCGCCGGACGGCCTACGCGTTGTTACTTCCAGCGACGACGCAACGGCGCGCATATGGGAGGTCGGCGGACGGCTGATTTCGACACTTGGCGTGGGTGAAGAGGCGGTCTCGTTCGCCGAACTGTCGCGCGACGGCGCCTATCTCGCAACAGCTGGCGAAGACGGCGCGGTGCAGGTTTGGGACGCGAAGAGCGGGCGGCGGCTCGCCGGTTTGACGGATCATGAAGGCCGGGTATTCGGCGTTGCCTTTTCGCCGGACGGCGCATTTGTGGTGACCGCCGGCGAGGACGCGACCAGCCGGATCTGGGACTGGCGCCATGAACGCATCGCGGCCGTTCTCGACGAACACACTGGCCCGGTTCTGAGCGCATCTTATTCTCGCCAGGGCGACCGGATCATAACGGCGAGCGAGGATACCACCGCCCGTATCTGGGACGCAGCTTCGGGAACGCTGCTGACGACCTTGGAAGGGCATACCGATCTGGTGCGAGGCGCGGAATTCTCTCCTGACGGTACTCAAGCCGTGACCGCCGGGCATGACCGGAGCGCCAGGATATGGAACGCCGCAAACGGATCACTGATTGCGACACTGGAGGGGCATTCCGGCAGCGTCGGCGCGGTCGCCTACTCCCCCGATGGCCTGAGGATTGTCACCGGCAGCGATGATGGAACGGCGCGCATCTGGAATGTGAAAGAACAGCGCACCATCGCCACTCTGACCGCCTTCAAGGGCCCGGTCTCGAGCGTTCAGTTCTCACCGGGCGGCTCACGCATCGCGACCGCAAACCTCGATCAGACCGCGAACATCTGGGACCCGAGCGATGGGCGCTTGCTGACGACCTTGCCCGGGTTCGGCAGCGAAGTGCGCAGCGCGACGTTCTCGGCTGACAATGCGCGGATCGTGCTGGCTGGCAGCGACGGGATCATCCGTATCTGGAACATCGCGCGCCAGACCCAGTCGTGGGAAACGCTCGCCGCAGACGCCTGCACCCGGCTGCTCGCCGGCAAGGGCCGGCGCTTCACCGCGCTGGAAATCGAAACGGATCCCCTGCTCAGCTCTGAATGGCCGGATGCAGCGCGGGATGTGTGCGAAGGAATTCGCGGCGCGCCGACGCTCGCCGAACAGTATCAATCCGCAGAGGCCTCTTCGGCGCCCGCGGATTGATCCGTGCTCAATTTTCAAGTTTGGCGGAGATCAGGTGTCCGGCGTGCTGCCGGGACGGGACGAGCCACCGCCATTGCTTTCTTCGGTCGATCCGGGCGCGGCGAGCACGGCGCCGTCCGAGGCCGCGTCGCTTTGGGCGACAGGCTCTGCCGGAGCCGGAGCTGCAGCTTCATCCGGGGCGGAAACCGGAGCGACCTCTGCTTCGGGAGCCGTTTCCGCTTCAACCGCATCTGCCGGTGTCTCGACGCCTGCTTCACCGTCAGCGGTTGCGGTAGGCGGCGCGAGGTCAGCGTCGTCTGCAAAAACTTCTGACGCTTCTTCCTGTGCAACGTCCTCAGGATCGACTTCTTCCTGCACAGCGTCTTCGCCTTGAGCCACCGCGACGCCGATGCCCGCGCCGCCCATGACTGCGGCAAGGAGAAGTGAAGCTGAGATGATCTTGTTCTTGGCCAGTCGCATCTGTGTCCCTCTTTTCAGAATTGCTGCTCTCAACGTTACACCCATCGCGCACGGGCGCACACAAGGAAAAATCAGTTCATGCGGCGGCGCACCCGCGAATTACTGTGCCTGGTCTTCGAAGCCTTTCATGCCGTACTTCAGCCGCGCATCGATCATTTCATAGCAGAGCGTGATCACGAAGTGATCGTCTTCCGGCGACGCGGCGCGGACGCGGTCGAAATAGAACGAATCGGACTTCACTCGTCCGTCGCAGCTGATCGCCTGAATGGTGGTTTTGTTGGTGAGATAAAAATCGAACTCGATGTCGTCCTTCAGATCTTCGACGACGCCGCTGGCCCGCAGGAAATCATGCGCGGCTTTCATGCCAAGTGTTGGCCTCGCGTACACGATGTTGATTTCCTGCCCCATCTCGCCGGAATAATCCTGAAACACTTCGCGGATTTCACGTTCCATCGCCTGATAGATGCCAACGCAATCCATCGACGGGTCTGTCAAATCGCGAAGATCCGCAAACGCCTCGGGGTCGCTGCCATAGAGGAGGCAGAGGATATCGCTGGCGCGCTGGCTGGCAGGGGCATGGGGCTCATTCCGGATGATCGAGTCGTCCACCTGCAGCCAGCCGGCGGCGGCGTTGACGATTTCCTCGAGGCCATCAGGGTCGTTGGCATCCGGCCTGAGCAGGATCATCGCAAATTTGTCGGCGTAGTCTTCGCGGTCAGACTGCGACCAGTCCGGATTGTTGTTGAGGTCAGCGATCTGCGTCATCAGAAGGTGGCCGGCCTCGTGATAGGCGAGGAAGCGCACGAAGCCGCGGACGAAGTTTTCCGTCTCGGCGCTGGCCGGAGCCGACCCGCCCTGCGCGTGGCTTGCGGCCGGCGCCGCAAAGACCATGAGCACCGATGCGAGAGCCGAAATCCAGAACGAGCGCATGCATGCCCCCTGACACGTTGGAATTACGCTACGCCCATTTACGGAAAAGATGAAGCAGGCTTCGGCGGCGCAACTGCAGCGGAATTTACAGGTCCCGCGCGTCCTGCTCGAACAGGGCCTTCACGCAATGCTTCGCCCAAGCGGCGGGATCGGTGAACGGGCGCTCGGACAAGCCGAGACGCGAGCGCACGACCTGGAGACCTTCCCACATGGACAGAAGATTATCGGCCAGCGCGTCCGGGGGGCCGGATTTGGTGATGAAGCCGCGCGCCTGACCATGCGCGATCACCTTGGCCAGCTCGACATGGCCTCGGCCATAAGCGAGGTCATAGAAGTTGCGGACGAGTTCGGGCTGCTTGCGGGCTTCTTCGTGCAGCATGCGGTCGAGCTGAATGCAGAAGCCTTGATTGAGCAGCGTCAGCAGGCGTTCGCCGAAGGCGACGAGATCGCGCCAGAATTCGGAATTTGTTTCGGGCAAGCGGTGGAAGCCAAGCTCGTAAGCGTCGCCTTCCCGGCTGACGACGGCCGCAAAGACGCCCGCCATATCGCCGAAATACTTGTAGATTGAGGATTTGGAGACGCCGGCCTCTTTCGACAGACGGTCGGTCGACACGGCAGAGAACCCGTCCGCGAAGAATAGCGCACGCGCGGCGTCGAGGATGCGGCTTTCGGTGGCCGAAAGACATGTCGCTTCGGGATTTGCCTCTGGAATGGCCATTTCTGGGGCGTTTCTCCTGATTTTTCTTTTTATGAAATCACGATTCTTTTTCGGCGCACCTTGTCAGCGGCGGCTTTTTGACTAAGTACGGTACTGTATCGTATCCTCCCGAACTGTAAAGGCTGGCCGTCCGTGGCAGAACAGTCGTCAACTTTCCAGCCGGCCACCCGTTTCGGTGGGCGCGCTCGTCTTTATCCCCTGCGGGCACTGGCGCTGCCAATAGCCGCTTTGGTCGCACTCGGCGGTTGCCAGTCGGCAGCTGCGGCGTACCGGAACATAACAGCCGATGTCGCCCTGGAACGCTTTCCGTCGGCGTCCCGTGAGGTGACCGAGCCGCCGGCCCGCGTCTGGTGGTCGGAGAACGCCGATCCCGAGCTGGCAAAGCTCATCGAGGAAGGCCTCGCCGCCAACCTCGACCTTGCCCAAGCGGCGGAACGGGTGCGCGCAAGCCGGGCCCTTCTGCGCGAGACGCGGTCGGAGGGCCGGCCCAGCCTCGACCTCGACGCCAGTATTTCAGCAAACCGCCAGTCCACGGCCGCCTTTGGCGTCCCGGGCATCAGCGCCGAAGACCAGGTCAGCCCGTCGGCCAACCTTCTCGTGGGTTGGGAGATCGACCTGTTCGGCCGGATCGCCGGCCTCGTGAAGGGCGCGAGAGCCGACGCCGAAGCGCTTGAAGCCACCCGGGACGATCTTGCACGTTTGATCGCGGCGGACATCGCGCTCGCTTACCTCGATCTTCGCGAGGCTCAGGCCCGTATCGCCGTAGCCGAACGCAACCTGGTCAATCAGCGGAGCACGCTGGAGCTAACGGGTATTCTTGAAGAGAACGGCAAAGCCTCGCGCCTCGATCTCGCACGGTCCGAGGCGCAGGTTGCAAACACCGAAGCGCGCGTTCCGCAGCTTCGCGCGCAGGCCGTCGCCGCCCGCAACCGCCTGACCACGCTGCTCGCGCTCGAACCCGGCGCATTGGACAAACGTCTCGCAGTTTCGCCGGGTTTGCCGGTGCTCGCGGATGTGGTGCTGACCGGCGCTCCGCAAAGCGTGATCAACCGCCGTCCGGATGTGCGCGCGGCCGAACGCAGCCTCGCCGCTTCGGCGGCACGGATCGGCGTTGCCACCGCAGAGCTTTATCCAACGATTTCCCTTACCGGATCGGTCGGACAGTCGTCGGCCGAAACGTCGGACTTCACATCCAGCGATGCGTTTTCGTTCGGGATCGGCCCACGGATCACATGGAACCTGTTTGATCGCGGCGCAGTCTATGCCCGCATTGAGCAGGCAGACGCCAACGCTGCCGCCAGCCTCGCCCGGTTCCGGCAAACGGTGCTGCAGGCGCTCGAGGAAGTCGACACGGCGCTTTCGGCTTACAACGAAGAAGCCGAGCGCGTTGGCCGCCTCACCAAGGCGCGTGACGCCTCGGCCGAAGCCCAGGAACTCGCCCGCGCGCGCTTTGAAATGGGGCGCGAACCCTTTCTCACCGTCCTCGACGCCGAGCGGGTTCTGCTCTCCGCCGATGATGACGTCACCGTATCCGCCGCCGCACGCATCCGCGCGCAAATCCAGCTTTACCGCGCCCTCGCCGGCGGCTGGGGCAGCGACAAAACACAATCCCAATCCAGCGTTCCGGAGCGCACGCCATGACCTATCAGGAACCTCATTCCGAGACGGACGCATCGACCGAGACGCCGCCTCGCCGCAAGTTTCATCCGCGCAGCTGGGCGATTGCTGGCGCTGCTTCGGTGGTGCTCGTGGGCGGGCTCGCCTTCACGAAGTACACGCAGGTGATGGCCGCCATCGCCTACGGGCAGAGCTTTCCCGAACCCGCCGAAGCCGTGATGGTCGCCAAGGCTGAAACCGTCACGCGGGCCCCGCTCACGTCATCGATTGGCGAACTGCAGGCCGTGGACCGCGTTGATCTGCGGATCGAGCGGAGCGGAGTCATCACCAAACTCAGTTTCAAGTCGGGCGATCTCGTGAAACGGGGACAAGTCCTTCTCCAGGTCGACACCAGCGAAGAGCGCGCCGACCTCACCGCAGCAGAAGTTGAAGCGCAGCGCGCGCGCACCGACGCCGAACGCGAAGCCGAATTGCTCGCACGCGGCGCAGCGGCGGCTGCCGTTGCTGAACAAGCCGAAGCGCTGGCTGCGTCTGCGGATGCGCGCGTCGCGGCCCTGCGCGCCGCAATCGACCGCAAGACGATCCGCGCGCCGTTTACGGGCCGCGTCGGTATCACCGACCTTCAGCCGGGCCAGTATGTCTCTGAGGGCGATCTCGTTGCCACCCTCGTTGGCACGCAGTCCGGAATGTACGTGGACTTCACCTTGCCGCAGGACGCGGTGGCCGCGCTCGACAAAAAGCAA
>JAIXVM010000098.1 GCA_027482995.1 Hyphomonadaceae bacterium
GCTCAAGGCGCCGGTGACGTGATCGCCTGCAAGGCCTCGTTGCGCACGCCGTAAACCTCTGTCGAAAGGAAGGCGCGCAGGTCGCCCGCCGAGAGTTCAGCGATCTCTTCCTGCGGCAAGTGGCCGACGCCCGGATAGAGGATCAGCTTCGACCCCGGAATGGCGGCCGCAAACTGCTCTCCGTGTACGGACGGGATGAGGTTGTCGAGTTCGCCGTGCATCACGAGCGTGGGTGTCTTGATCTCTCCGAGGAGCTCCGGTGTCGCTTCGGTGCGCTCGCCGCGGCCCGAAACTAGTTGCAGCAGTGCCGCACGGTGGCAGGGCGCGCGAGCGAGGGTGGCATACCGCTCGACCATTTCATCCGTCACGAAGGACGGATCGCCAAAACTGTTCTCCAGTCCGCCCCGGATCAGCGAAGACAGGTCGAGGTCCTTCATCACGCGCCGTGCGAGATCAATCTCGAGCAACCGGAAGATCATCGAGCGCGACTCGCCTTCTTCCTCGGTCCGCGGCCAGCCGGCGGCGTCTACCAGCACGAGCCCGTCGAGACGTTCCGGATGGGCCAGTGCATAGTTCCACGCGGCGCTTCCGCCCATCGAGTTTCCGGCCAGCGTGAACCGCTCGATCTCCAGTGTGTTCGCCACCCGGTTGATCGTCTCCACGAACTGCGCCGGGCCGATCTCGGAATTGTCGATACAGCGAGATAGTCCGTGTCCGGGCAGATCGAGCGAGATCACCCGGTAGTCTCGCTTCAGGTTGTTGACCCAGGGTTCCCAGGTGTGAAGCGAGGCGGAAAAGCCATGAACGAGGAAAATCGCCGGCGCATCCCGCGGCCCGACATCGCGGAAGTGCACGCGCATGTCATCGTCGAACTGGAGATACCGGCTGTCGGCATTGGCATAGATCGCTTCAAGCTGCTCGTACGGAATATCTTCGCGCTTCAGCGTCATCCAACCGGCGAAAAGGATAACACCCAAGGTAACGAGAACGGCAAGAAGGCGACGGAACATGGCGGCGGGCAACTCTCGAATACTGAACAGCGCGAGATAAGAGCCTCTGCGCGCGCGCTGTCAAACGCTCAAATCAGGAATTACAGACCGGACACTGCAGATCGCGCCGCAGATCGATGGTGCGGGTCGTGGCGGCGAGGCCGTCAATCAGAAGGATGCGCCCGATCAGCGGCCTTCCCGCCCCGGTGATCAGCTTGATCACTTCGAGCGCCATTGCCGAGCCGGTGAGCCCCGTGACGGGGCCGGCGACACCGACTTCGTCGCAGGCTTCGGCAGCGGGCGGCGGTTCCGGCACCCAGCATTGGTAACATGGCGCGCCCGCCTGCACGCCGGAGGCGAACACGCTGACCTGTCCGGTCCATCCGCTCGCCGCTCCGGACACCAGCACGCGGTGTGTCTGGTGCGCCAGCTGGTTCAGCGCAAAGCGGGTCGCGAAATTGTCTGACGCGTCGATCAGGATATCGCCAACGGGCGCGTCACCTGGCGCGAACCGGCGGGGCACAGCCACGATGTTCAGTACAGGGTCGATCGCCCGCAGCCGCCCCCCGAGTTGCTCCACCTTGAGGGCGCCGGTATCGGCGTCGCCGAACTGGATCTGCCGCTGGAGGTTCGAGCGTTCGACCGTGTCATCATCCCAGATCTCGATGCGCCCGGCACCGGCAGCAGCGAGGTAGAGCGCGCAGGGGCCGCCGAGCGCGCCTGCGCCGATGATCGACACCGACGCCGCGCGCAGTTTCTGTACGCCCGGCCCGCCAATCTCCTTCAGCAGGATATGGCGCGTGTGGCGCTCCAGTTCGTGCGGGGTGAGCGTCATTGCGCCCGCCTCAGCGCGGTCGAGGAGGCGGGATGATCCGGTCCGCGCAGATAGACCCAGGCCGGCGCGGCGCAGTCTGCCAGGGCGGGGGCGTTCGCTTCATCCAGACGTGCCGCCCCGAAGTGGCGCGTAAACGGCATCGCGCGCGTCATCCGTGTGCCGGGCCGGGAGACCACCGCGATGGGCACACGCTGCGCGATCTGCATCCAGTCCTTCCACAGATGAAATCCGGCGGCGCTGTCGGCCCCCATGATCCAGACGAAGTGCGCCTCGGGCTCGGCCTCCTGCAGCGCGCAGAGCGTGTCGATGGTGTAGGTCAGGCCCAGTTGCGCTTCGATATCCGTCACTTGCATCAGCGGAGCGCGGGCCAGCGCCTTGGCTGAGGCGAGCCGCGCCTCGAATGATCCGTGTTCGGATTTCAGTGGATTGCCGCGCGCGACGATCCACCAGACGGCGTCTAGCCGCAGGCGCTTCAGCGCCGTGGTCGCCACATGCAGGTGGCCCTCGTGGGCAGGATTGAAACTGCCGCCGAACAGGCCGATCCGCCGGCCGGCAGACGGGCCGGGCAAGTGGAGCCGCGTCAAGGGCGAACCTGTCCCGTGCCGCGCAGGACATACTTGTAGGTCGTCAGCTTGTCCGCGCCGACCGGCCCCCGCGCATGGAAGCGGCCGGTGGCGATGCCGATCTCGGCGCCGAAGCCGAACTCGCCGCCATCGGCAAACTGGGTCGAGGCATTGTGCAGCACGATGGCGCTGTCCACGCGCGCGAGGAAGGCCTCCGCCGCAGCGGTGTCTTCCGTGATGATCGCGTCCGTATGGCTCGAGGACCAGCGCCCGATATGCGCGATGGCGCCGTCGAGATTGTCCACCACGGCGATGGACAGGGTCGACGCCACCTACGCCGTCGCCCAGTCTTCATCCGTGGCCGA
>JAIXVM010000264.1 GCA_027482995.1 Hyphomonadaceae bacterium
CGCGAGCACCGAGGACTGCGCGAAGATGACCGATTTGGCCGGGTCCACACCGGCGGCCATGAAGGCGGCGGCGATCTGGCGGGTCTGGTCGATCAGGGCGCCAGGCTCGACCGGCATGGTGATGGCGTGCAGGTCCACGACGCAGAAGATGCAGTCATGGCCCTCGGCCTGCAGGTCGGCGAACTTCTTCAGGGCGCCGAGATAGTTGCCGAGGTGCAGGTTTCCCGTCGGCTGGATGCCGGAGAAGACCCGTTTGGGGCCGGTATAGGCGGGGGGCGTGTCAGTCATGATCCGGGGCGTTTAGCCGTTTTGATCAGCGCCGCAAAGCCTGCCGCAGGTCGCGAATCCGGACGGCGCCGGTGACCAGGGCTGCGACGGCATAAACGGACATGCCGACGAGGATGATCACGACCGCCGAAATCTCCTTCGAGCCGCCGAGCGCGCCCTGGATGGCCGGCAGTTGCCAGAGCATCAGGAGGATGGAGCCGGCAAGGATCAACGTGGCGAGGCCCGCGCGGACGAGGCCGGAGATGAGCTTCGGACCGGGCCGGTACCAGCCGCGCTGTGCCAAGGTGACGCCGAGCAGGCCGGCATTGACCCAGGCGGCGGCGCTGGTGGCGATCGCAAGGCCCGGAAAGCCCGGCACGCCCGATTGCTTCAGCCAGAAGAACAGGCCTGCCCCGAGCAGCGTATTGATGACGACCGAGACGAGCGCATAGCGCATCGGCGTCTTCGTATCCTCGCGGGCAAAGTAGGGCGGCGCGAGCACCTTGATGAGCACAAAGGCGGGCACACCCCAGGCAAAATGGAACAGCGCCGCACCGGAAGCGGCCGCATCGGACGACAGGAAGGCGCCGCGCACGAAGAAGGCATCGATCAGGAAGGTGGGCGCGGCCATCAGGGCGGCGGCGGCCGGGAAGGTCAGCGCCATGGCGAGGCCGAGGCCTTCATCGATGGTGCGGGCGCCTGCGGCGGTATCATCGGCGCGGGCGGCCCGGCTGAGCCGCGGCAGGATCGCGACGCCGACGGCCACGCCGACGAGGCCGAGCGGCAGCTGGTAGAGACGGTCGGCGGCATAGAGCCAGCTCTTGGCGCCGACTTCGAAACTGGCGAGCGACTGGCTGACGATGATGTTGATCTGCGTGCCCGAGGCCGCGATTGTGCCGGGCACGGCGAGCATCAGCATCTTCTTCACAGCGGGCGTCAGGCGCGGCCAGCCGATCAGGCTGAGCTTCACTTTCTGGTGCGAGACGCCCCACCAGAGGGCTCCCGCCTGGAACAGGCCCGCCACAAAAAAGGCGATGGAGGCGTAGAGCGCGGTCAGCTGCGGCGTGGTGCCGAGCAGGCCCGCCGGGATGAGGCAAAGGTTCAGGAGCGTCGGCACACCGGCCGACAGCACGAAGCGCTCCAGCGAGTTCAACACGCCGGAAAACAGCGCGCCGATCGCCATGAAGGTGAGGTAGGGCATCGTGATGCGGGTGCAGAGCACGGCGAGATTGTAATTCTCGGTATCGTTCGCCTGCCCGCCATGAATGACGAGCAGGACCCAGGGCATGAAGATCTGCGCGAGGATCGTCAGCGCGGCGGTGGCGGCGAACAGGACTTTCAGCGCGTCATCGGCCACGGCCCGCGCTGCTTCGGGGCCATCGGCTTCGAGCGTGCGCGCATAGGTCGGCACGAAGGCGGAGGCGAAGGCGCCCTCGGCGAAGACGCGGCGGAACAGGTTCGGGAATTGCTGCGCGGTCGCCCAAGCGTCGCCCACCGGCCCGGCGCCGATCTTGGCCGCGAGGATCACATCCCGGGCAAAGCCGAGCATGCGGCTGGCGAAGGTCAGCGATGCCTGAACGGCGGTGTTGCGAACAAGGCTCATGGTGTCCGCCTTTGCCGAATTCTCAGAAGCTGTCCACGGCGCGGGAGCGTTTAAGCTTCCTGGCCGGGGTTTGCGGGCCGTCAGGCTCTTCGGCCGACAGGACCGCCATCAGGCGTTCCTTGACGACTTCCTTGCGGGCCTTCGTCAGGTGGCCGGCGGCAGATGTGCCGGACTGGACGTAGAAGGCGTCGAACACCCGCTCGCCATATGAACCCACGTGAGCGGAGTGGATCGATAGCTTCAGGTCGGCCAGCACTTCAGCGACTTCGTGCAGCAGGCCGGGCCGGTCGCGGGCGGCGAGATCGATCACCGTGCAATCGGCGGAGATGTCGTCATGGATCTGGACCGAGGGCTGGACGAGGAAGGCGGCCTCGCGCCGGCTGGTGCGGGACTTGAAGCCGCCTTTGGCGGGGTTTCCTTCGAGCGCGGCGCGGATCGACTTCTCGAGCGCGGCGAGGCGCTGGGCGTCGCCCTCGCCGAAGGGCAGGCCCCGAATGTCCTGCAGCATGAACACGTCGACGATGCGCCCGCCGCGCGAGGTGAACACTTGCGCTGCGACGATGTTCGCCCCGAGGCGCGCGAGGGTGCCCGCGAGATCCGCGAACAGGCCCGGACGGTCCTTGCCGGAGACGAGCAGCGCCACGGCGCCCGCTTCCGGCGCGATACGGGCGGTGACGACATCGCCGCCCTTCGCGAGCGCGCCGGCATGCCAGGCGATGTCGCTTTCATCGAAGCCGGTCCAGTAGGCGGTCTCGAGTTCGAGGAGCAGCGGCGGCAGGGAGCCGAGCCGGTCGACGATTGCGGCGCGGCGATTTTCGGCGCGGCGTTCGAGCTCGCCCTGAACGCCTGCCTCGTCCGTCCGCCCGCCGCGCAGGGCCGCGGCGGTGTTGTGATAGAGGTCTGCGAGCAGCTGGCCCTTCCAGGCATTCCAGACGGCCGGACCCACCGCTTTGATATCGGCGACGGTAAGGATGTAGAGCAGGCGCAGGCGCTCCAGCGAGCCGACGAGGCGCGCGAACTTCACGACGGTGCGCGGATCGGAGATGTCGCGCTTCTGCGCCGTTTCGCTCATTTCGAGGTGATGGCCGACCAGCCAGACGACGAGATCGGTTTCCTCGTCCGGCAGGCCGAGACGCTCACAGGCGCGGCGGGAGGTGACCATGCCGGCCTCCTGCTGGTCGCCCTTGCCCTTGCCGGTATCGTGCAGGAGCATGGCGAGATAGAGCGCGCGGCGGTTCTCGATCTGGCTGAACAGTTCGTGCGCGAGCGGCGCGATGCTGCCGCGGCCATGCTCGAGGTCTGCAATCGTCTCGACGGCGCGGATCGTGTGCTCATCGACCGTATAGTGATGATACATGTTGAACTGCGTCTGGGCGACGATGGTGCCGAATTCCGGAATGGCGCGGCCCAGCACGCCGGCCTCGTTCATGCGCCGCAGCGTCAGGCCGGGATCGTCTCCGCCGAGTATCGAGTCAAGGATCAGGCCTTGCGCCTCCGGCGTCTCGCGCACCGCGTCCGTCAGGGTGCGGAGATTGCGCGTCAGCGCGGTCAGGGCGGCGGGATGGATGTCCTTGCCTTCGCGCCGGGCGATGGTGAACAGGCGCAGCGTGTTCAGCGGATCGGTGGCCATCACGCTGTCTTCGGTGATGCTGATACGGCCGGCCTCGACCATGAAGCCGGCTTCCGGCAGGGGCTGCGGCGGGCGGACGGGCAGGAAGCGGCGCAGGCCCTCGGGCTTCTTCTTGTGCTCGGCCTCGAGCTTGGCGGCGAGGATGCGCGTCAGGCCGCCGACATCCTTGGCGACGAGGAAATAACGCTTCATGAAACGCTCGACGCCCTGCTGGCCTTCGCGGTCGCGGTATCCCATGCGGGCGGCGATCTCGGGCTGCAGGTCAAAGCTCAGCCGGTCCTCGGCGCGCCCGGTGACGAAGTGGATGTGGCAGCGGACGGTCCAGAGGAAGCGGCCGGCGCGGATGAATACGGCGTATTCATGCTCCGTGAACGGACCGCCGCGCATCACGTCTTCCAGACGGTCGCCGCCATACATGTGCTTGACGATCCAGTAGAGCGTCTGCAGGTCGCGCAGTCCGCCCTTGCCTTCCTTGACGTTCGGCTCGACGACATAGCGGGCATCGCCGGTGCGGGCATGGCGGGCATCGCGCTCGGCCAGCTTGTCGGCGATGAACTTCGCGTCCTTGCCCTTCACCGCCTCGCGGTCGAACAGGGCGATCATGTCGCTTGCGAGCGCCTCGTCGCCGCAGATGAAGCGCGCGTCCAGCATGCTGGTCTTTATGGTCACATCGCCCTGGGCGAGCTTCACGCACTCGATCGGTGTACGGAAGGCGTTGCCAACCTTGAGGCCCATGTCCCAGAGGGCATAGAGCATGTATTCGATCACGCTTTCCGTATGCGGACTGGCTTTGTAGGCGCGCAGGAAGAGCAGGTCCGTATCCGAGGACGGCGCCATGACGCCGCGGCCATATCCGCCGGTTGCGACGATCGCGAGGCGTTCGGCCGCCGTGGGGTTCGAGGCCCGGTGAACGTGCGTGACGGTGAAATCATAAAGCGCGTGGATCACTTCGTCCTGCACCGCCGAGAGCAGACGTGCGGTGTCGAGCCCGTCAGCGCCCTGCTGCAGCCGTTCCTGCGCAATCAGGCGCCCGCGGAACATGGCGCCGTGCAGCAGGTTCAACGCGGTTTTCCGCGCCGCAGACGGGTTGGAGATATTGTCGAGCGCGGCGGCGGTGAGCTTCACCCGCAGGGCGCGGCCATCAATGATGTCGGCAATCCGCCAGCGGCCGGGCCGGCGCGAGGCCGGGGTCCGGTGGGTAGAGCTCTGGAGGCTGGGCGGGGGCGTGGTCGGGGAGGTCATCGGGCCGAAGAATAGCAGGTTTGGGGGCGGCGCCTATGGGCAGGGCGCCGCACTAGCCGACAATCGTGTGCACCCGGTTGAACCAGAGGGGCGAGGTTGCAAGGGCGAGGAACTTGCGCTCGTCCTCGAGCAGAGCCCTCGCCGCCTCGGCGGCGCCGGGGTTCTGGC